>NZ_WJYH01000030.1:0-57630 GCF_009668065.1 Acinetobacter sp. RIT698 | reverse complement strand
AAATGAACATTCTATTCATAATCAAATATAGATTAAATAATAAAGGTGGGGCCGTAAAATGATTGAATGGCTACAAGGTGAATTAAAACATAGTCCTGAAATCCTATTATTTTTATCCTTAGCAATAGGGTTTTGGATCGGTCAATTTCAATTTGGAAAGTTTCAATTTGGTGGTGTTGCAGGATCATTACTTGTCGCTGTTATTCTAAGTCTTATTGGGGTACCAATCGACAATGGTGTAAAAGCGATTCTTTTTGCTTTATTTATTTACGCAGTCGGTTTTGAAAGTGGTCCACAGTTTTTTAAATCGCTTGGACCACAATCCATTAAAGAAATTTTGTTGGCTATTTTTATGGCTGTATGTGGACTCATTACGGTCTTAGTCATGGCAAAAATCTTTAATCTAGATAAAGGCTTAGCCGCAGGTCTAGCTGCAGGTGGGATGACCCAATCTGCGATTATTGGTACGGCGGGCGATGCGATTTCTCGTCTAGACTTACCACTTGCAGAAATTCAAAAACTTCAAGCCAATGTTGCGATTGGATATGCTGTGACCTATATCTTTGGTTCTCTAGGCGCAATTATTGTCTGTGTGAATATCTTGCCAAAATTTATGGGACGAGAAATTCATGATGATGCCTTAAAAGCGCAAGCGGAACAGTTAAAAGGTGCATTTGAACTGGCACCTGGTCAAGAATTGGCTATGCCTGAAATTGTTGGTCGTATTTACAAAGTCAAACAAGCATCAGGACACACCATTGCCGAACTCGAAACAAAAGTACCGAGCGTCACCATTGAACGATTAAAACGCAAAGATCAATTTATTGATGTTGCGCCCGAAATTACCTTAGAGAAAGATGATGTTGTTCTGGTCGTTGGTCGCAGGACAAGTATCGTTTCCATTGCCGAGTTTATTGGATCTGAGTTGCAATCCTCACAAGGCATGGAAATGATCATGGATACCACAGATGTCATATTACGAAACTCAAAGTATGCCAACCGTACCCTTGGAGATATCAAAGCCAATACCCCAGATTACTTAAAGCATGGCATTTATGTGCTGGCAATTAAACGTAACAGTGAAGCACAAGCTTTAAGTGATGATACGGTCCTGCGTCAAGGCGATGTGGTCACCGTATATGGAACTAAAAGTGATCTTGAACGCCTAGTCAAAGAGGCGGGTAAAGCTTTACCCGAAAGCTTAAAAACAGACTGGATTTTCCATGGTGCAGGTTTAGTTGTTGGTTTAGTCATTGGCCTATTTGTTGTCCGTATTGGAGATGTTCCTTTAACCCTTGGTGCAGGTGGCGGTGCGCTGTTATCAGGTCTGTTATTTGGTTGGCTACGTAGCCGTAACCAAGTCCACGGCAATATGCCTTTAGCCGCTTCACAACTTCTCAAAGATTTAGGTCTTGCTGGTTTTGTTGCTGCTGTCGGTTTGCAATCAGGTTTACAGGCCATTCAAACCATCAAAGAAAGTGGCTTGTCCCTGTTTATGATCGGAGTGGTGGTCACGCTAGTACCGCTGATTCTTTCAATGCTGTTTGCCCGTTATGTACTCCGTTATAACAATGTCGCCGTAATGGCTGGAGCATTAACTGGCTCACGCAGTGCAAACCCCGCTTTTGGTGGCGTACTCGACAAAGCTGGAAACTCAATTCCGACCGTCCCATTTGCGATTACCTATGCACTCGCAAATGTATTTTTAACCTTGCTTGGCCCTCTGATTGTCGGTTTAGCATAAATAATTTTATAAATTTCAAACTCATTCACTTCAAGATAATTAAGGAGACTTCCCATGGGGAACGTTGATTATTCAAAATATGCAAAACTTAGCCCATTTGAACTCAAAGATGAATTGATTGCTTTAGCACAAAGCCATACCGATCGTATGATGCTCAATGCGGGACGAGGAAATCCAAACTTTCTTGCAACTGTTCCACGGCGTGCCTTTTTCCAATTGGGTTTATTTTCTGCCACTGAATCAGAATTTTCTTTTTCCTATATGCCAGAAGGACTTGGTGGATTTCCTCGTGCGGAAGGATTGCAATCACGCTTTGACCACTTCATCCTAGAAAATCGTGACAAGCCAGGTGTTGTTTTTCTGGGTAAAGCGATTTCTTATGTTCGTGACCAATTGGGACTTGATCCCGATGCATTCTTACTCGAAATGGTCGAAGGTATACTTGGCTGTAATTATCCTGTCCCAGATCGAATGCTAAGAGTCAGCGAAAAGATTATTAAAGAATATGTTTTACGTGAAATGGGCGTACAAGGTATGCCTAAAGAGGAAATCGATTTATTTGCAGTGGAAGGCGGTACAGCTGCAATGGCTTATATTTTTAATTCATTAAAAGAAAATAAAATTATTTCACATGGTGATCGTATTGCCATAGGTTCGCCTATTTTTACCCCTTATCTCGAAATTCCAAAACTCAATGATTATCAGCTCGAAGAAGTACTCATCAAGGCTGATCCTAATCTTGGTTGGCAATACCCTGAATCCGAATTACGCAAATTAGAAGATCCATCGATTAAAGCATTTTTCTTGGTGAATCCAAGCAACCCACCTTCGGTTAAAATGAGTGATGAAGGTTTAGCGATTTTGGCTGATATTGTTAAAAAACGTCCTGACCTGATTATTTTAACAGATGATGTTTATGGCACATTTGCAGATAACTTTAAATCCTTATTTGCAATTTGCCCTGACAATACCATTCTGGTTTATTCTTTCTCTAAATATTTTGGTGCAACAGGATGGAGACTTGGGGTTATTGCCTTGAGTAATGATAATATTTTAGATAAAAAAATTGCTGCGCTTTCTAAAAAAGACAAGAAAGAACTCGAAGAACGTTACTCATCCCTCACCACAGATCCATCTAGTATTAAGTTTATTGATCGCCTTGTTGCCGATAGCCGTAATGTTGCTTTAAATCACACGGCTGGATTATCCACACCTCAACAAGTACAAATGGTTCTTTTTGCTTTATTTAATATGATGGATTCTCGTCAAAGCTATAAAAAAGCAGTGAAATCTGTGGTTCGAGAACGTGATGCTGCGCTTTATAGACAGCTTGGGGTTGAAGTCCCACAAGATCCAAATGCCGTTGATTACTATACCTTGGTCAATTTAGAAAATACCTCACGGAAACTATATGGTGATGCATTTGCTGATTGGGTGATGAAAAATAAGAATCCAACAGAATTACTTTTCCGAGTTGCTGATGAAACAGGTGTAGTACTACTTCCGGGTTCAGGTTTTGGTGTTCAACATCCTTCTGCACGCGCCTCGCTTGCCAACTTAAATGAATTCCAATATGCAGCAATCGGGACTTCATTACGAAAATTTGCTGAAGAAGCCTATCTGGAATATAAAAAAGCCAGCAAAAAGAATAAATAAGCATAAATAGCTTAAGTATCAGTTTTAAAAGAAAAAGATCGCATTAATGCGATCTTTTTTGTTTGCGAATGGTTAGCCAAGTTAAGCTCTATTTTCCTGTCGCGATCAAATCTCATTACAGTATTTAAACACTCTTAATTCTGCACTTTACATTTTATTGCTTTTGCAGGAGTAATATTGGTCGCTGAAACTAATTGAGTTGAATCAAAACCTTCAGTTTCCTCTATAAATAAATGATAGTCTTTAATATGAATCGTTGCCTGTCCCTCATATTGGCAATAACCTTTTTTAATATTGTCTGGTAAC
Source organism: Acinetobacter sp. RIT698 (assembly GCF_009668065.1). Classification (NCBI taxonomy): domain Bacteria; kingdom Pseudomonadati; phylum Pseudomonadota; class Gammaproteobacteria; order Moraxellales; family Moraxellaceae; genus Acinetobacter; species Acinetobacter sp. RIT698. The sequence goes on along the minus strand of NZ_WJYH01000030.1, from coordinate 53,924 downwards.
TTAAAAGTCTTTTTTGCTGCATCAAAGTTGCTAAAGCAAAACCAGACATCTCGTGTATCACCTTTTGGGCGTGGAATAAGTGCAGCTGATGTTTTGTTAGGTTCAAAGCAAATATCATCGCCCATATAATCTAAATATTCAGGGTCTAAATTACGTGAAAATTTTCCTGTTAAAGTGGCTAGTCCCTGATAATTTTTAAAACCAGACTCGGTGTTTGTGTATTTGAAGCTTTGTGCTTGTGCAAATACTGGCAATATCCCTAAGGCAATCACTAAAATTTTGTTCATCATCATCCTAATCTACATTTTATAAAGTGCTAAATTTGCAGTAATTTTACCCAATCTTAACAAATAAAAGAACCACTGAGACATCTATGACAACAGCCTTTTGCTCAACAGCTTGACTTGTTCAATTTGTTGCGTGACCACCATAAGCTTTGGATAATCGTCAGTAAGAGGATGTTTTTTCTTATTTTAAGAGATTGGCGAAAAAATCATATGTGTGGAAAAGCAAGAACCGAATTCATTGCTTAACTTGGTTCTCAATGAAATATTGTTAAACTATTTTAGGACGAGACAAAACAATGTGTTGAACCTATTTTCTGATTGTAAATTCAGTACGCATTGATCCAATTCACAATATTGTGATACTCGCCATCAATGAAGATTAAGCCACAAATTAGTACAACTTATGCTCAGCTTTAAAGTTTGTAAAATCTAACCGATTCTCTAAAGAAATCAAAGGTTCCACCTCTCGTAATGAATTTATACAACGCTGTGTAAGATGAATATATTCATTTGTTCCATTTCGCTTCCATTCAATTTCTTGTTCTAGTAAATCACGAACGACTTTTGCAGGACTTCCAAGAGCGAGCACATTTGCGGGTATAACTGCCTTGGCTTTAACTGTGCTATTGGCCCCAATAATGGTATTTTCACCAATTTCAGCTTCATCAAGAATGACACTATTCATGCCAACCAAAACATTTTTGCCAATTGTACAGCCATGTAAAATAGCAGCATGACCGATATGCCCATACTCTTCGATTAAAGTAATACTTTTCGGAAAGCCATGAATCACGCAGTTATCTTGTACATTGGAATTTTTACAGACATGAATCTGTCCAAAATCAGCACGTAACGAAGCAAAAGGGCCAATATAAACGCCCTCTTCAAGAATAACATCACCAATTAATACAGCAGTTGGATGTACAAAGGCGTTAGGGTGTACGACTGGAATTACATTATCAATAGCATAACAAGGCATGTGAATAATCCATATTTTTCAAAGCCCAACTCATTTAAATAATTAAATGAACTAGTGGGTTTAAACACCCATTTCCTCAACTTTTAAACCACCAAATCGCTTATAAAACATAGGATGTAAAGGTGGCATAAAACCTTCTGATGTACGAGCAAACTGCATAAAGTACTCTTCCCCTGCAAAAACAACCAGTTGATAGAGGTTACTACTCAAATTTCTCGCATTCAGTGATAACCAGTTTGAAGGTAATAATTCAAATGGTAAATTTGGGTCTTTTAATAAAATTCGGCGGAATTGATGAATAAGCAAAATACGGATTTGAAATGCTTGTGCAGCATCCATATCATCTGAATTTTCCACAAGATTTAAGAACTCTCGAAAATCTTGGATAAATTTTTCATAACGTGAATGTAACTCAAGAATTGGCCAATTAACTTCCACCATTCGTTTTACCGTTGGATAAGATTCTTGCCACAGTTGCAAAGTTTCAGCTTTAAAAATTACCACTTGATCTGTCATGTTCTGACTGAGCAATAAATTCTGTAATTTCAATTTATCGCAACTTGGATAAGCCATTACATTACTTGCGATACTGGCAAAACCCAGCCACTCCAATTCTTTCTTTAAAATTTGTTTATTATCAATATCTAATGAACTGAGTAAGACCAAATCCCAACTTTGATCCCATTCTTTATGATTAAAATTATAAATTTTAGTATCTGCCAGTGTAAAACCGTTGAGACTACTTTCAGTCACACGATAATAACTTGTACGACCAATTTTTTCAGACACTAACCAACCATTTTGTACCAGTCTAAATACAGCAGTCCGTACCGAACGCTCATTGAGTCCAAAAACACTCATTAACTGAATCAAACTTGCAAGACTGATAATCCCACCATGATGATGCACACAGTCACCAAAAACCGTCATGATCAGTGAAGTTCCACTTAACATTTCTTTGGTAATAAAATCATCTATAGCAAGTTTTAATTTTGAATTCATAATGTTCGATAGGACCTTAATTTAACAATCTCAAATAACAACACTCAAATTAACCAAGGCTAAGCGTACTTGATGGATGTGTAACATGATTATTGTTGCGCAAATCAAATACACGCTGAGCCTTACCTTCTGAACGTGGCAATGCCCCTTCTGCCAAAATTTCAATGCTTACCGTAATTCCAACCATCGTTTTGATCTTAGTTTTGAGCTGAGTACACAGTTGTGCGTGTATTTCCTGAGGTATATCTTGACGCATTTCTGTACGGATGTGCAATCCATCCAGATGACCTTGTTTACAAATTTGAATCTCATAATTAGGAACCAATTCAGGGATTTGTAAAATTTGTTCTTCAATTTGAGATGGAAATACATTTACACCACGAATAATCATCATATCATCACTACGCCCAACAATTTTATCCATACGGCGCATTGTTCTTGCTGTGCCTGGCAATAAACGAGTCAAATCTCGGGTTCGGTAACGAATGACAGGCATGCCTTCTTTGGTAATCGTGGTAAAAACTAATTCGCCCAATTCACCATCAGCTAGTACCTCTCCTGTTTCTGGATTGATAATTTCAGGATAAAAATGATCTTCCCAAATGGTCAAACCATCTTTAGTCTCCAGACATTCCATCGCAACACCGGGTCCCATCACTTCAGATAAGCCATAAATATCCAGTGCATCAATCCTTAAACGATCTTCAATTTCTTTACGCATCTCATTGGTCCACGGTTCCGCACCAAATATTCCGGTTTTAATGGAGCACTCTTTGGCAGTACCAAATCTTTTTTCCAATGCTTCAATAATATTTAAGCAATAGGATGGTGTCACCATAATTGCCGTGGGTTTAAAGTCATGTATCAATTGTACTTGCTTCTCAGTTTGCCCACCTGACATGGGAATGACCGTTGCGCCTAAGCGCTCAACACCATAGTGCGCACCTAGACCACCAGTGAATAGTCCATAGCCATAAGACACTTGAATAATATCTTGATTACTTAAACCTGCAGCACGTAATGAACGCGCCACAACATCAGACCAAACTTGAATATCTTTTTGGGTATATCCTACAACAGTGGGTTGCCCCGTTGTACCTGACGAGGCATGTACTCTGACTATTTGCTGTTGTGGAACTGCGAACATGCCAAATGGATAATTTTCGCGTAAATCTTTTTTAGAGGTAAATGGAAATTTAGCTAGATCTGCTAAAGTTTTAAAATCATCAGGATGTATCCCAACTTCATCAAATTTCTGACGATAGACGACACTATTCTGATAAGCATGTTGCAATGTTTGTTTCATACGTTCAAATTGAACATTGCGTAATTCATCAACCGATGCTTTTTCTAAATGTTCCAATGTATTGTTATTCATATTGTTACTCCCTGAACAGCCATCCTTTGGCTGTTTCTTAAAATCCTTGGTTTGGTCTTGCAGTGGTTGTTATGCGTCAAAATTTTCCAAAATAAGCGCAACACCTTGCCCAACACCCACACACATCGTACATAGTGCATATTTTCCATTACGGCGTTTCAATTCTTTCATTGCCGTAATCACCAAACGTGTACCACTCATACCCAATGGATGACCTAAGGCAATTGCTCCGCCATTGGGATTGATCCGTGCATCATCATCGTCCAGACCCAGTGCACGCATTACTGCAAGTGATTGTGCTGCAAATGCTTCATTCAGCTCAATGACATCCATTTGATCCAGACTTAAACCTGTCTGTTTCAGCAGTTTTTGTACTGCTGGTACTGGACCAATTCCCATATATTTTGCTTCAACGCCTGCACTCGCCATTGCAATAACTTTGGCAAGTGGTTTCAACTGATTTGCCGTTGCAAAAGCTTCACTGGTCAATAACACACAAGCGGCTCCATCATTTACACCCGATGCATTTCCTGCTGTGACAGAACCATCTTGTTTGCGGAATGGTGCTTTTAATTTTGCCAAACTTTCCAGTGAGGTATCTGCGCGTGGATGTTCATCTTCAGTTATACGTGTTAGATTTTTTTTACGATCGATTATTTCTACAGCACATATTTCTTCTGCAAACACGCCATTAAGTTGCGCAGTTGCCGTTTTTTTCTGACTATTGAAAGCAAATAAATCCTGATCTTCACGGCTAATCTGAAACTTTTCAGCAACGTTTTCTGCGGTTTCAGGCATGCTGTCCACCCCAAAATTCGCTTTAAATTTTGGATTGATAAAGCGCCAACCAATAGTTGTATCATAAATACTTGCCGTTCGGCTAAAAGCTGTTTCTGGCTTGGACTGTACAAATGGCGCACGACTCATTGACTCAACACCACCTGCCAATACAAATTGTGCTTCACCTGACTTAATAGCACGTGCAGCCAAACCAATCGCATCTAATCCCGAAGCACATAAACGGTTTACCGTAATCGCAGGTACTGATTCTGGTAGTCCCGCAAGTAATGATGCCATTCGAGCGACGTTACGATTATCCTCACCGGCTTGGTTGGCACAACCAAGGATAAGCTCATCTAACTGATCCCAAGCCAACGTAGGATGTTGTTGTTTTAAATATTGAATCGGCAAAGCAGCCAAATCATCTGTACGGATACTACTTAAAGCTCCTGCATAACGACCAATTGGAGTACGAATAGCATCACAAATAAACACTTGTTCCATTTTTTACGCCTTATCCTGCTTGTTTTAATTGTTGTGCTTGCTGCACGGGTAAAGCCAAAGCAGCAACTTTTTTTCTTAAATACAGACTTGGGCGATAGCGTTCCTCACCATAAACTTGATGTAAATTTTCTAAAATCATCAAAATCTGTTGTGCACCCAGTTGCGTCATCCATTGGAACGGACCTTGCGGATAATTCACCCCAAATCTCATGGCAGCATCAATATCGTGTTCTGTCGCGACATCATGCAAAACCGCCTCGCAAGCTTCATTGACTAACATTGCAATGCTTCGCATTACATATAACCCAGGATGATCTTTTGTCCAAACTACATGAACACCAATTGCAGCAAAGAATTGTGTCATTTTTTCTTGATCTGCTTGGCAACATGCTGGAGATGCCGTCGCTGCAATTGCTTTAGCCTTGTTCCAATCCGCATGCCAATCCATCAGTACAACTTTTTGATGTGTATAAACAATATCGGCAGATTCGCCTTGCGTGAGTTGGAGATCAATATCATCAATTTGAATATAATTTTGTTGAGACACAACTTTGTTGATATTGAATGTCGTTTGATTTTTTAGGCGCTGAATAAAATCAGCTTGATTGGCCCATTCACCATGGATACTCACATTCATGTTCTGTGAGCTATCCTGAGTCATTTCAGGTAAGCGATACACTGGTGTTGGTTGTTCTTGATGATAATTATAGAAGCCTTGTTTATTTTTACGGCCTAAACAACCTGCATCTACCAGTTGTTTTTGAATAAGAGAGGGGCGATAACGCGGCTCGTAAAAAAATTCCTGATAGACACTCTGTGTTACTGAAAAATTCACATCTTGACCAATTAAATCCGTCAACTCACATGGTCCCATCGCAAAGCGACCACATTCACGTAAAATGAAATCTAACTGTTCAGGCGTCGTCACATTTTCCTGTAAAGCACGGAAAGCTTCAGCATAATACGGACGAGCCACGCGGTTCACAATAAAACCAGGCGTAGATTTGGCTAAAACCGGTACTTTGTTCCATGTCTGCATCAGATTAAACAAAGCATCTGCATTCACTTTGGCAGTTTTTAAGCCTTGTACAATTTCAACTAGTTTCATTACTGGTGCAGGATTAAAAAAGTGTAATCCAATCACACGTTCAGGTTGTGGAATCGCAGACGCTATTGCAGTTATTGAAATGGAGGAGGTATTAGAAGCAAAAATAGTCTGTTCTGAGCAAATTGCAGCAAGTTGTTGAAAAATGCTTTGTTTCACTTCTTTATTTTCAACTACAGCTTCAATAATTAATCCTGCTGCCGCAAGTTGTTGAATATCATCCGCCACAGTTAAATTCACCAATGCACTGTCCACAAGGGCCTGTGTTATTTTTCCAGCTTGTACACGTTTATTCAGTTGTACTGTCAGCTGTGCAAGTGATGCCTTGGCTATATTGAGATCATGGTCAAAGAGCAGCGTTTGATGACCATTCATCGCAGCCAGTTGAGCAATCCCGATACCCATCGTTCCTGCACCAATAACAGCAACATTTGCTTGCTGTAAATTGAATTGTTGCATGATTAGCATCCTTTAAATTCAGGGCTACGCTTTTGCATAAATGCTTGTACGCCTTCTTTATAATCGCTGGAACGACCTGCTAAACGCTGTAAGTCACGCTCTAAAATCAATTGATCATCTAGGCTATTGTCAGCAGCAGCATGGATTGCTTTTTTAATTAAAGACAAGCCATAGGTGGGTTGTGTTGCCAAATGCTTAGCCAATTTTTCCGCTTCAGCTTTGAGTTGTTCATCTGCAACACTTTGCCAAATCATGCCCAGTTGCTCTGCCTTTTCAGCAGGAATTTTATCGCCCAGCATTGCCAAACCCATTGCCTGCGCGCGTCCAACCAAACGGGGTAAAAACCAAGTGCCTCCCGAGTCAGGCACCAAACCTAAGCGACAAAAGGCTTGAATAAATGACGCAGATTTTGCGGCAAGAACAATGTCACAGGCCAAGGCAATATTTGCACCTGCTCCAGCCGCCACACCATTTACTGCACAAATCACGGGTTTCTGCATTTCTGTAATCAGTTTGATTAATGGGTTGTAATATTTTTCAATCGATACCCCCAAATCAGGTGCGTCTGCATTGGGATCAACCACTCGATCAGCTAAATCCTGCCCGGCACAAAAACCACGACCTTCGGCTGAAATCACCACCGCGCGAATATTTGAATCTTTGGCCCAGGCCTTTAATGTTTGTGATACTTCATGATGCATCGTTTCATTAAAACTATTCAGTTGCTTTGGGCGATTAAAAGTTAAATAACCGACTGCATTTTTTTCTTCAACAATTATGGTTTGGTAATCCATCACACACCTCTAAATTCTGGTTTTCTTTTTTCAAAAAATGCATCAATACCTTCCTTACGGTCTTGAGTTGCCGTAAGCCAGACAAAATGCTGACGTTCTTGCTTCAAGCCTTGGCTTAAAGTTACTTCATGGATGGATTTCAACGATTGTTTAATGACACTGATTGCCAATGGCGCTTGTTTGGCAATTTTTTCAGCCAGTTCAATTGCATATTGCACCGTCAGTGCGCTTGGGCAAATTTGGCTACTAATGCCATGTTGCAATGCAAGCGCTGCAGAAATACGTTCCCCTGTCATTGCCCAACGCATGGCCAATTGCTGTCCGACCAAACGTGCTAAACGCTGTGTACCACCTGCACCTGGCAACATACCCAAACCAATTTCGGGTAAGGCAAATTGTGCATTTTCACCAGTCAGCACAATATCGCCATGCAAGGCGAGCTCAAAGCCTGCACCAAAGGCAAAGCCATTGATCGCCATAATGATTGGTTTTGAAAACTCATCAATGTGTTTCCATAGTAACGGACGTTGATCTTGCTGGATTGTCACCACATCAAGGGCTGCCAATTCATTTAGATCAGCACCCGCTGCAAAACATGTTTCATTACCAGTAATCACAACAGTTTTAATACTTTGGTCCCGCTCTAAATCTTGCAGCACATCCACAAGTTGTTTTAAGGTGGCATTATTTAGCGCATTATGTTTTTCTGGGCGATTTAACTCGATAAGCATCACGCCTGTTTTCACTAAACTGGTTTTTAAGAAATCCATCTCTCTGCTCCAATGTTATTCCGTTTTATTCATCAAAACTCAAACGCACATTTGGAGTCGTTGGCAATGCTTGACAGCTGAGTACATAACCTTTTGCAAGTTCTTCAGGTTCAAGACTATAGTTAATTGCCATCTCGACCTTGCCTTCAAGTACTTTGCATTTACAGGTTGCGCACACGCCACCTTTACATGCATAAGGTAAATCAGCACCGGCACGTAATGCAGCATCTAGAATACTGTCATCTTCTTTGGCGACTTCAATGATCAACTCGCGCCCATCCAGCACAATATTGACTTTTTCTTCATTACGATTGCCAATATGCTGCGCTGTGGCTTTTTTCACAGCCCCAGTATTAAAACGTTCAGTATGAATTTTACTGCGTTCAATGCCAAATTCAGGTAAAACCGTTTCGATGGCCTCCATCATTTCATTGGGACCACAGGCAAAACAATGATCAAATTCTGCATGAATCAGATTTGCTTTAAATAATAATTGCAGTTTTTCAGCATCAATCCGACCATTAAACAAAGCACTGTCATTCATTTCACGAGAGAAGACATTGATCAATTGAAAACGCTCTTTAAAACGATCTTTTAAATCCATAATTTGCTCAGCAAACATGGTTTGTTTCCAAGTACGATTGCCATAAATCAGGGTAAAACTGGCAGCTTGTTGCTGTAATAACACTGTTTTTATAATGGATAAAATTGGGGTAATTCCACTGCCTGCGGCAAATCCTAAGTAGTTTTTTCCTCCAGTTTTGGCAACTTTTTGAAAAAAAATCCCTTGCGGTGGCATTACTTCAAGTTGATCACCAGCTTTTAAATTGTCATTTGCCCAAGTTGAAAATTGACCTTGATCAATTTTTTTAATCGCGATACTCATATCTTCTTGAACATCACTACAAATCGAATAACAACGACGAATTTCACCACTTTCTGTTAAATGGCGAATAGTTAAATGTTGCCCTGGTTGATACTGAAAGCGCTGTTGCTGTTCTGGGGTAAGATCAAACGCAATACAAATCGCCTGCTCAGTTTGGGGCGTAATTGATTTTATGGTTAATGGTACAAATTGACTCATGTGAAAATCCCTCTTTCATTTTAACTTTTCAAACTGTTGAACAATGTTCAACTTAAATGCATTTGAAATAGTCAAATGGTTCTAAGCAGTCTTGGCATTGATATAAGGCTTTACATGCAGTAGAACTAAATTCGCTTAATAATTTGCTGTGTATGCTGTGGCAATGTGGACATTCAATCCCATCGGTTAATGCGACATGCGTACCACAACTGTGTGCCTCGCCTTTTGGAGGTGCGATACCATATTGTTTCAGCTTGTCTTTGCCATTTTGGCTCATCCAATCGGTGGTCCAAGCTTCAGATAAATCCACCACAACTTGAATCGGTGTGAAACCTTTTGCAGTAAACGCGTGTACGATTTCATCTTTCAGCACGTCTGTTGCAGGGCAACCGCTATAGGTGGGTGTAAGTCGAACCACAATATTATTGTCCTGATTCAACTCCACCCCACGAATCATGCCTAAATCCACAACCGATAACACTGGAATTTCAGGATCAGAAATCTGTTGTAAAATATCCCAGCAATCATCGCTAAATTGTCGAATTAAATTCATGTAGTTCACTCCTTGTGAAATGCTGAACTTACCAACTCATATTGGGATAAGTACGTTGCATATATTGCAATTCAGCCAAAACGAAACCTAAATGTTCGGTATGCAAGCCTTGTTTTGCACCACTACGATACGCCCCTGTTTCAGGTAAACTAAGCTCAAAACGTTGCAGTTCAACTGTTACGACATCCAGCCATTGCGCTTTTAAAGGTTCAATATTTGGAATTAAGCCTTCAGTCACCAAGCCTTGTTCTTCGGTGGTTAAGACAAATAATTCTTTGCTAAAACGCCACAGTTCGTTTAAACCTAATTGGGTTTTTGCATGTGCTTCGCTCGTCCCTAAACTTATACGTTCCATCCAAGCAGTAGAAAAACGTAAGTGATATTTCACTTCACGTAATGATTTCAGCGCAAATGCAGCTAACGCTTTGTGTTGGCTATGGCTTAATGCAGCAAATAACAAATGATGATAATGATCCATTAACCACTGGCGTACCATGGTTTGTGCAAAGTCACCATTGGGTTGTTCACATAACAATAAATTGCGATATTCACGTTCGTTACGGAAAAATGCCAATTGATCTTCGTCACGACCTAAGCCTTCCTCTTCACCGGCAAGACTTAACAATGTTCTGGCTTGACCTAGCAAATCCAAACCAATATTGGCTAATGCAATATCCAGCTCTAGCTCAGGCGCATGACCACACCATTCGGCCAAACGATGCGATAAAATCAGTTGGCTATCACCCAAATGCAATAGGAACTGTGCAAATACTGAATGACTCATCTTCGTCCCCCTTACATATGCTCAATGCCATCTGGAATATGGTAAAACGTCGGATGACGATATACCTTGTCTAATGCTGGATCAAAAAATTCATTTTTTTCATCAGGTTGAGATGAGGTAATCCATTCAGATTTCACCACCCAAATACTGATCCCTTCATTGCGACGGGTATAAACATCACGGGCATTCTGGAGTGCAATTTCTGCATCTGGCGCACGTAAACTCCCCACATGACGATGGCTTAAACCTTGTTTACTTCGTACAAAAACTTCAAATAGCGACCAGTTATTTTTATTGTCCATCATAAAATCCTTATTAAATTTGACTAAAACGCTGAACTAAGCAACTTTGGCAGCAGCTTGTTGTTGCTTTTTTTGTGCATAGACCACAGCGGTATCACGTACCCATTTGCCACCTTCCCACGCTTTACGGCGTGCTTCGATACGTTCGTGATTACATGGGCCTTTACCTGCAAGAATGTCAAAAAATTCGTCCCAATTAATTTCACCAGACTGGTAATGTCCTGTTGCTTCATTAAAACGTAAGTCAGGATCTGGCACAGTCAAACCCAGCTGTAAAACTTGTGGTACCGTGTTATCCACAAATTTCTGACGGAGTGCGTCATTACTAAAGAGTTTAATTTTCCATTGCATACTTTGTGCGCTGTTTGGAGAATTGTCATCACTCGGACCAAACATCATTTGTGCAGGCCACCAAAAACGATTCACTGCATCTTGTGCCAATTGTTTTTGCTCAGGTGTCCCATTTGCCAACTGCATCATGGCTTCAAAGCCTTGGCGTTGATGGAAACTTTCTTCTTTACATACACGCACCATGGCACGTGCATAGGGGCCATAAGAGGTACGACATAACGCAACTTGATTGACAATTGCCGCACCATCAACCAACCAGCCAATGGCAGCAACATCAGCCCAAGTTAGGGTTGGATAATTAAAAATTGATGAATACTTCATCTGCCCAGCAATGAGTTTATCCATCATGTCATCACGATCGGCACCCAAGGTTTCAGCCGCACTATATAAATACAATGCGTGCCCTGCTTCATCTTGAACTTTAGCAAGTAAAACAGCTTTACGTTTTAAGCTTGGTGCACGCGTGATCCAATTGCCCTCAGGTAACATTCCCACAACTTCTGAGTGTGCATGTTGTCCAATCTGGCGAATTAAAGTTTTACGATATGCATCTGGCATCCAATCTTTAGGCTCAATCGAAATATCCTTTTCGAGAGATTGATCGAAATCTTTTTGATGATTATTCATTGTGTCCTCACTTATCCCAAGTGTTATGCTATTTAAATTAAAACGATACAAATAAAAAATCAATACATATTTTTATGTATCATAATTATTTTAAAATTTACTTTTTCAAACAATTGTTTTAATTAAAATTATTTTTATTAAATTTTTAATATCACAATATTTAGCTAAAAAAATTTGACATTTTAAAATTTAAAATACAAATTATGAGTCATTAAAAATAGAAAACCATCTAAAACGTATCACAAAAGGAGTTTGAGTAATGCTTGATTTAGATACGGCAATACCCCATACGGAACCCGATGAAATGACCACAAAATCAACCACGCAGCCTGCGATTAAAACATTAAGCTCTTTGGTTTATGGACAAGAATATTTCGCTCAACAAGACTTCCGTACTGTCTATCATGCGATAACAGGTGAAGCCATTTATCAAGTGAGTAGTCAAGGAATCGACACGCAAGCCATTGTTGATTATGCAAAACAAAAAGGTGCTGCACTTGCATCACTGACTTTCCATCAACGTGCCAATGCATTAAAACAAGTCGCTCAATATTTGCTGGAACGCAAAGAAAGCTATTATGAACTTGCCAAAGCAACAGGTTGTACCCGTAAAGATGCTTGGATTGATATCGAGGGTGGGATCGGAACTTTATTCGCCTATTCAAGTTTAGTTCGTCGTGAACTCAGCGATGAAACCGCCTTGGTTGAAGATGCTTGGATTCCGCTGTCTAAAAACGGTACCTTTGGTGCAAAGCATATTCTTAGCCCAAAGGCTGGTGTCGCTGTGCATATTGATGCTTTTAATTTTCCAATTTGGGGAATGTTAGAAAAAATTGCCCCTACATTATTGGCAGGTGTGCCATGTATCGTTAAACCGGCCACGGAAGGTGCAGAATTGACCCACGCTGTTGTCAAAGACATTTTGGCTAGCGGCATCTTAGCAGAAGGTGCATTACAGCTTATCTGTGGTCAAACTTATGATTTATTTGAATATTTAAACCCTCAAGATACAGTAACGATTACTGGTTCTGCATCCACTGGGCAAAAATTACGCGCAACGCCGCATTTAAATCATTATTCAATTCCATTTACCATGGAAGCAGATTCTGTCAATAGTGCTATTTTGACTCAACACACATCTACGGAAACAATCGATCTATTTGTACGAGAAGTTTTTCGTGAAATGACCACTAAAGCCGGGCAAAAATGTACTGCAATCCGTCGTGCTTTTGTTCCCGTAGAACTACTTGAAACAGTACAAACACGGTTAATCGCAAAATTAAAAAATGTGGTCGTGGGCAACCCTGAACGTGAAAATGTCACCATGGGGGCATTAGCCAGTGTAAAACAAAAACATGATGTGGCAGAAAAAGTAGAGCAACTCAATCAAGAGGCTGAAATTGTATTTGGTAGCCACCTCCGTCAAGATTTCACCATTCAAGCTGAAAATCCTGAACAAGGTGCATTTTATCCACCGACTGTTTTAGTCTGTAAAAATCCAAGCCAAGCCACGACCATTCATCAAATAGAAGCTTTTGGTCCAGTTGTTACTTTAATGCCTTATGCAAACCTTCAAGAGCTGGCTGATTTAGTTGCACGAGGAGAAGGTAGTTTAGTTGCTTCTGTGGTGCGCAATGCGGATGAAAATGTAGAGCAGATCATTGCCAAAATTGCACCTTGGCATGGTCGTGTACATATCCTAGATAGTGAAAATGCCAAAGAAAGTACAGGTCATGGTTCGCCTCTTCCTTACTTAGTTCATGGCGGTCCAGGTCGTGCTGGTGGTGGTGAGGAATTAGGTGGTTTACGTGCGGTAAAACATTATATGCAACGCACAGCAATCCAAGGTTCACCCAAAGCCATGACACAAATTGGTCATAGTTGGACCATTGGTTCAGAGGTTTTTGAAGATCGAGTTCATCCCTTTAAAAAATCATTTGATGAATTACGTATCGGTGAACGCCTATTGACTGCTCGCCGCACTGTGACAGAAGCTGATATTGTCAATTTTGCTGGCTTAAGTGGCGATCACTTCTATGCACATATGGACAAAATTGCTGCGGCTGACTCAATATTTGGTGATCGTGTTGCGCATGGCTATTTTATCGTATCCGCCGCTGCGGGGTTATTTGTAGATGCAGCACCAGGTCCAGTGATTGCAAACTATGGGATGGACAATTTACGTTTTGTAGAGCCTGTTAAAATCGGAGATACCATTCAAGTCGAATTAACCTGTAAACAAAAAACCCCGAAACCTTTACAAGACCCAAGCCAAAAAGCCCACGGCGTTGTTGTTTGGGACATTAAAGTAAAAAACCAGCGTCATGAATTAGTTGCCACTTACGATATTTTAACCTTAGTCAATCGTGACTAATTAAACGTCTGTTTAAAACTAATTTTTATTGAATCAGCTCCCCTAAATTTCCAAAGTTAGCCTCAGTCATTTTGTGGCAATAAAGCTAGGCTTTAGGGGAGTTTTTCAAACATATCCTAGAATAAATTATCTCAGAATAAATACTGAACAGATGCAATTTCAGTCAGCGATCTCGGCATTAATAAATCACATTGTTGGTCGTGATGATGTATTTGCCTAAATAAAGATGAAATTCATGGAATTAAACACGCGACCAAAATAACTTTAGATGAGGTGATTGCTCACACGGATACAACGTTGATTGATAACACGACAGCACACATTACAGCTTAATCGATTGGATGACTGAGTGAAGATATAACTTATAAGGGTTTATACAAAACCTGATTCAACTTCGTCTGCAAAATCATATTTACCCAAATCAGTTTATTTGGGTTTTCTTGTTGCAAAAGACTTAATAAAAGACATAAAAAGATACCAAAAAATTATAATTTAATTAATTTTAGTATCAAATTACAAATAAAAATTAAAACCAATACATCGATAAAAATTATAATCATTTGATTTAAAATATTTTAATATCATTATTTAAAATTCAAAACATTACCAATTTAAATTAAAAAGATACCATTTTTATTTTATTTTAAAAATAGTGTATCCATTTAAAAAATATTCAAGCATAATTATTCGATTGATTCATGATGAGTCAATACGACAAGGATTTTGTTTCAATCAAAAAACCAAGAATAGATTGAAGCATAAGTGAAATACAAAAAGGAAAAGCTATGGAAAACTCTCAAGCAGAATTGCACGGCTCGACGCTTGCACTTCCCACTTCATCGGCATCACGTACTCGCAAAATTGCGATAGCAACGATTGTTGGGACCACAATAGAGTGGTATGACTATTTTATTTATGCCGCTGTAGCAGGCTTAGTTTTTAATCAACTGTTTTTTAAACCCGCAGGTCCGGCCTTTGCCACCCTGTTGGTTTTTGCATCTGTAGGTATTAGTTTTATTTTTCGGCCTTTTGGCGCATTTATCGCAGGTTATTTTGGCGATAAGTTTGGACGTAAAACCGTTCTAGCCGCTACGTTAATCATGATGGGTGGAACCACAACTCTGATTGGCTTATTACCCACTTACGACAGCGTGGGTATCATTGCGCCTATCATTTTAATTTTACTGCGTATTTTACAAGGAATTTCCGCAGGCGGTGAATGGGGCGGCGCTGTATTGATGGCCGTTGAACATGCACCAACCCACAAACGTGGATTATTTAGCTCATTCCCACAACTCGGTGTTCCACTTGGTTTATTACTGGCATCACTGGTTTTAGTGATCATGACTGGCTATGTTTCACCAGGAGAAGAGTTTTTAGCATGGGGTTGGAGAATTCCATTTATATGCAGTATTTTCCTCTTTGCTTTAGGCTACTGGATTCGCCGTTCTGTTGAAGAAAGCCCTATTTTTGAGGAATTAAAACAGAAAGGCACCACACAGAAACCGATCCGTGAACTTTTTGGACAGTATAAAAAAGTCATTTTTAGCTCAGCATTATTGATAGCTGGTACAACTGCGCTGGGCTACATGACTGCTGGTGGCTTTATTCAAAGCTTTACCACCAATCCAAATGGTCTGAATTTAGAGCGTCCAATCATTTTGACCTTGATCAGTATTTCTGCCGTTATTTGGACCTTCTTTACTTGGTTATCTGCAGTGCTTTCAGATAAATTTGGACGCAAACCAGTTTATATTTTCGGCTCATTGATTCAAATCATTACCGCTCTGGTACTTTTCCCACTGATCAGTACAGGCAACTATAGCTACATCATGTCAGGCTTAGCCCTATTATCAATGGGTATTGGAATCACCTATGGTGTACAAGCTGTCTTTTATTCTGAACTCTTCCCTGCTTCTATTCGCTTTTCAGGTATATCCATCACTTATGCAATTGGCTCGATCATTGGCGGTGCGTTCGCGCCATTAATTGCAGCAGCATTAATCGGCAAAGTAAACGGTATTTATTTAGTCAGTACGTATTTAACCGTGATGTCCGTGATTGCTTTTTTAGCGATTTGTATTTTTAAAGACCGTACAGGTATTGCTTTAGAACCTGATGCTGAAGAAACCCAAAAAAAATCACCTTTCATCTGGAAATAAACTTAAGTCAAGGATGCCTTATGTTATTCAATACACCATTTACAAAGATTTTTACTACGCTCATATTCATCAATACTTGTGCTTTTACACAACTAACGCTAGCCAAAGATGAATGGAAATTAACTTTAAAAAATGCCTATATTGATCGCAATTTTGACCAAGAAAATGTCAAAGATTCGGGGAGTTGGTCACAAGGCGTATCATTATTTTATCACTCACAATTTTATGACACACCCATTGAAATTTTAAAACATCCTCTGCAAATTGGCGTTGATGGTTCAATACAATATGCGGTACGTCTAAGCAATGACAAACATGTCAATGATACCGTATTGCCTTTTGACCCAATCAAACAAGAACAGGCAGCAGACTATTTAAAATATGGGGGTACACTTAAACTTAAATATGATCAGGCAGAATTGAGAGTGGGTGAGTTATGGCTCAATTTACCCATGACCGCAATCGACACAAGCCGTCAGCTTTTAACGACTTATCAAGGTGTGAACTTAAAATTTCCAATTCAGGAAAAACTTAAAGTCGAACTTGGTCATGTGTCGAAAAACTCTCCTCGCAATGAGGAGGATTTTTATAAATTTTCTTATACGCAGAAAGGTATAAAACATTATTCAGATGGATTGGATTACCTGAATTTATCTTATGATGTAAATAAAGATTTTAATATCAATTATTACTATGGGCATTTAGAAAATTTATATGATAAACACTATTTAGGCGTGGAGCATCGATACCCAATTGCTGACAATATCGCCTTGCATTCAAAATTACGATATTTTAATTCGCAAGATAATAGTAATGCTTTAGATATCGATAGCCAAAATGTAGGTTTGTTGGAAACATTGAAACTGAACAATCACACTTTAGGTGTTGGTTATCAAAGAATTATTGGGGACGCCTACCCTTTGCCTGATGGTTTTTTACCTGAGCTTTATTTTATTAACTGGAATGTCACCGGCTTTTTTAAAGAAAATGAAAAATCATGGCATTTTATTTATGGTTATGACTTTAAAGATTATATCCTCGGTTTAAACAGCATTGCAAAATATGCGGTTGGGCGGGATATTAAAATGAGCAATGGTGATAAAAATAAAGAGTCCGAACTTGATGTTCTGACGACTTATAATTTTCAGCAACCTGCGCTAAAAGGACTGTCTTTACAGCACTTATTTACACGTTACCAGCAAGATTATGGGAGTGATTTTACAGAAAATCGTTTCTTTATCAATTATCAATATAAGTTCTAATCATCTCGTCTCGAAATAGCGTCAATCCATGCCTGATGAATTTCATCAGGCATGGATGTGAGGAAAAAACGTTTATCTCAACTGACTGTCGCTTAATATATGGCCATATTGTCTGACTAGGCCTAATTGTTTAAAATCACTAAAACTCGTTTTTCATTTATGAAAATCGAAGAGTTTTACATTACAACAATATTTTAAATTACATTTCCACAAATGTCTTTCGTACCTGTTGGATAAGTAAATTGGAATTGATTTTTATCAGTAATAAGTTCTACTGAATGGACCTTTCCAATATTAGGTGAAGTCGAATCTGTTCCATAGTAAGCCATTCCATTTGTAAAAGCTAAGCTATTAATCTTACTTGGATTTGTTGAAACATAACCCTTATTAACGCCATTATAAATGACACCAACCTGCTTTGTATCTTGGTTTACATATATACCAATTTTTTGATATCCATCAGTTGTACTTGTCAAAGGCAGCTCAATCATACCTGTTGCACCATCAACAGTACTCCCCACGCCAATTGTGACTTTATTTGGAGTGGTACTACCGAGTAAATGATTTGCATATAGAGCTACTATTTGACCTTTTCCATTATCGTAATAAGCATCAGCATAATTAGGATACATAAATATCTGTTCATTATTAGGAAGCAATGTTGTTGGCACTTTAATCTTGTATTCATAAGCGAAGATTCCACTCTGTGGAACAGCACTACCATTACTTTGACCTGAAATTGCATTACCATTTGCTGCAATATACATCTGTTGAGAGTTCTCTGGAGTGACAGCTGTTGTAAATGATGTCTTTTGTCCAACTATACTGGGGAATTTCTGAAATCCTGAGAAAACTGCAGATATTTGAGCTTGTGTCGCATCAAAATTATAAGTACAAGCACTCCACCCACTCATACTCATCAATCCAGTTGCTAGTGCTATTGTTAATTTTTTCATTATCCATTCCTTGTTATTTTGAAAATAAAATATAGAACAGAAAATGAGTTATATGAAATAAATCCGATAAAAATTTACTAACTATTCAATAAAAAATAAAAGTTAGTTTTCTAATTTCCTATTAGCTCAATCTTGTTATTTCCAATAAAAAATCTATCATTGAATAAACAAAATAAAGGATCAAAAAATGAAAAAATTCCTACTTCTCACCCTCTTAATTAGTGGTGGAACTTGGGCTGAGTTACCAAAATCCAAATCATCATGTCAAATCCAAGTTCAACAATTAAAATTTGCTCGTTTAGTTGCTCTTAGTAGTCTTTGTGATAAAGATGAAAATTCAACTTACGGAAAAAGCTTAAGTGCTTTGTTTTTAAAAAATCAAAACAAATGTAAGGTTTCCCGTGAACAGATTGACCCTACAGATGAACAGGTAATGAATGCTTATGATGAACTCATTGGTTTACCTATAGAACAGCAAAGAATACGATGCAGAACGGCAGATAAACAGATCAAAGCCCATTTCTAAAAACTTAAGACTTATTCGATAAAACTATTCCATCATGCCGAATTCTAGAACTGCTTTGGCTAAGATATAGATGTTGAAAGTAAGATTTCAAGTCACCTGTATTATGGTAATTTTCCGAAAATCAGAATTATTGGCATTCTTGTATACTCTTATCCCGACTATTGAAATTCATAATTGAATTTTTTTTACTTAGACAGAAGTAATTTATAAATTCATATTGTCTAAAGGATTTTCCTTTTTTTAACTCAATACGGATCTGAGTCTCTAAATAATTTGACATAAGCATATCTTTTGAAAAGCAAAAAATATACTTACTATCTTTATTAGACAAATTTTCTAAACTTTGTGCATATATTTTCTTTGATAATTCATCATTGAAACTTCCACTTTCATTTTTAAATGATGTGTCAAACATTGAAAACTCATTAGAATCATAAATTTCTTGGGGTTTTAATGAACAAATGCTCTTATCTTCTAATATTTCATATTGGAAATCAGCTACACGTTTCTCTTTACAACCAATTAATATTATTGATATAAAAAAAACACTTAATAAATTAATATTTTTCATGAGATGATAATTCAGTAAATTAAAGAAATTAAAGGAATTAATGGAGTCGGAGTAGAATTAGAAACCAGTGTATATCCTGAAGGATTACTTATAATCGGTTGCATTACCTGTCTTATATACTGTGAATTATCAGCTATATGATTTCGCCAAGCTAAACTGAAATTAATCTGATTATATCCTTCAATTCATCCAAAATAATCAGCTACAATATTAGCCTGTTGCTCAGGATTCAATTTTTTAAAATCTGTATCTTTATTTAATTCATAATCATATGGGTCATAGACAGAATCAGGTAAAGTCCACTCTAATGTTTCTAGCATGAGTCCTCTGCCCATTACATTGATATTAAAGTATAAGAAAGAAACTATACAAAATTTGATCACCCTAGCTCAAAACTTCCTCCATTAACAAAATGATGCTTATACGAAATAGCACGTATTTCCAGTACCAAGCTAGAATCATCCATTAAACAAAAACCACCCAAAAGTGGTTTTATATATCCCAAAAAATCATATTTGCTCGATGCCGAATCCTTATTCCCAAGCTTTGTATTTCATATTTTAATCACAAAATAAAACGCTTATGGAAGATTAAGCCTACGGCAATCTTCATAAATAATTTTGCATTGGGCCTCTGGGAAACCATCATAACGACATGCCTCCAAAACTTTTTTCCGTCCTAAAGCTTTTCTACTTCCTGGGACTAACATTGGAACAACATCGCTTACTTCACCCGCCGTTGTTCGTGCTTTATACAATCTATTTGTTCCTTCAGCTTGCCCTATAGTCGCACAATGGTTGTCATCATAAGTAAACCAAATTCTGCAATCAGTCCCACCCTTTTTTTCGCAAGCTTGTAATGCTTTCTCTTCTAACTTTCCACGGAAAATTTTTGCAGTAGCCACACCGATTACACCATTTGTACCCGTAGCTACATAACCTTCTGTACTTGGTGTCCGGTAGCTTGGAGCTGAATATCCCCCACTGCTTCCATAATTCGGAATAGGCGCACAGCCTTGTACACCTTGACCACCAACAGGATAATAGCCCGGAGGACAATTCCCCTCAGCATGCGCAACACCTGACATCGTTAAAGAAAATAGAGTAAGAGAAATTAACGATATAAAAAATTGTATGATCTGCGGTCTATTGTATTTAGCCATAATTTTTCATCCATGCCGTAAATTATTTTGTGAAATATCTATCATTTATAAATTAACTTTTAGTCGTTCTAAATCTTAAAATAATTCATCACTAAACTCAAATTTTGAATTGGCATTACTTATTTTTATTCTGATGATCGTGCTCATCACAACTTGATATTTATGAAATATTTCTAATTAAATCAATATATTGACTAACAAACCCAATATAATAAAGTTTATTCAAAACAGCGTTCAATACGAGGATCGCGCCTTCTAAAAAGATCATCAATGGACTATGAGCAGAGGAAAGTTAACACCAAATTATTTTAGTGAGAATGGGCTTTTGACTATCAATAGTTATGCGATATAATCGTGTGAAATATATACCAAATAATAAATTATGATGAATTAATATCTCGCTCTGCTCTGTACGTATGACATTGATTATTTTAGGAGTCTTTTCCATGCCTTTATTCAAATATAGTTGTGTCACCCTCATGGTGCTTAGTATCAGCGCTTGCGCCACCTTGGCCACCAAACCCAATGAAGTCGAAGTGGCTGCACAAAAACTAGTCGGGCAACCAGCCAGTAATGCATTTAAAATATTTGGCAAACCTGATCATGGTCTAGGTCCATCGTCGTATGGTAGTGGTGGCTTCTATGGGTGGAATCGAGTGCAAACTCATGTAACACCAGAAAAAGTTTTCGTGCAGACAGGTGTTGAGTATATTGGCCAAAAGACGACCATGGTTGGAATCGGTGGCGGTGGCGTGGTTGGCCAAATGCCAGTTGGTAGCGAACCTGTATATCGGAAGACTGGATATACAGAAAATCGGACTGTTATCGATTACTTTTGCAATATCACCCTCTACACCGATAAAAAGAACATCATCACCGATGCCATAGTGATCGGTTGTGATAAAAAGAAGTGATAGCGTAGCTAAAGCCTATAATTTCAAATGAGCTTATATCTGATTTAGGGTCAACTGGAAATTGTATCCACATAGCAACAATCAACTTGGATACTTCTAACTCAGTTGCAATCTTCCGACAGCACATTCCTTGTGAGGAGCTGTCAGTGATTTAAGGAAAATTAATAATGTAAAATAATAACGATATTTCATTGAATCAAGTAATCAATGCACATAAATACAGTTCACATCATAGAGATGAATTGTTAGATAGCGAAAGCTGGGGTGTTTCCATTGTTTAATGAGTTTGATTATGATGAAATTATTGGTGATACATCAGGATATTCTGTACAACCAGAATTTTTACAAGCCATGCATAATTATTGGTTTAATTCAGTAAAGCCGTAAGCATCCAGTGAACCATCACTTTCTCTAAATTTTAAGTAGCCCCCTACTCTGAGGGCTATGCAAACTACTCTGAGGGCTATGCAAAATCAAGCAAAAAGCATCTTATGACCTGCCCCCAATAAGTTGGGCCGTTTGATTAAGCTGCCTATTGAAGAAATCATGATAACTGAGATTCACTATGTTCCATTTCTAAACTACCTATGTGATAGCTAAATTCTATAATATTCAAATTTTCATTTCTCACAAATTACGCCCAATAAAAACCACTTGGTTAAATGTTTTTGTAAAATTTAATCTAAATATCACACATTGGTTTTTTATCCATTCCACTTGGAATTTCCATTTTTCGCCTAACAATCAGCCCTATGAACCATATGAGTCTACGGAATACAAGTAAGCTAAAAATTAGAAATAAAAGAACTTTTATCCAATTTTTCCAATACAAATGAGAAGTATCTCTTTCAATAGAAGCATTTTCTGTTTTAGATAAAACAAAACTGTCCTCAACTTTCTTTTTATAGTTGTGAACTTCAGCACTGAAGTTTTCTGCCCCATATATCGTATTGTCACTATCAACCTTATAAGGAATCAACAATTGCTGATCTTCTCCAAACGCTATTGGTAATAAGCAAATATAGACTATATAAGGGGCACCTAGCTTTGTTGATCTGATAAAATTTACATATTCACCTTTTTCAGGACATAATTCTTCATTTTTTATTTTTATCGGCTTAGATAATGGATCTGAAATGGAGTAACTAACCATTAAGTATGGTTTATACGTTGTCGCATAATAAATTGCATAAATAATTGCAAGGCCAGCTACAACAAGTGAAATTCTACGCGCCAACTTAAATATATTCATAATTTTATTAAGCTTGATCTACTTTAAAGTTTATATAAGTTACTAATAATTAATTAAAAAACCAAACACTCCAAAGAAGGTTTAGTTTTTAATTAGATTCTGCCCAACAAGATCCCAACTATTATTCACTTGTAGAGACTAAATAAAAAGTGACACCAGCTTTCCAATTATTAATCTTTAAAAGCATAACTCATTAGAAAACCCGTTCAACACCAATCACACTTAAAGATATTCATCATCACTCCCCTACAGGGATTGAATATTTAAGTTGATTATTTTTCTGTTCTAAAGGCATCTGATTTTGCTTAATCATTTTCTGTTGATAATCGCGCTCTGAAATTACCCCTCTATTGCGTGCCTTTTGCAATGATTTTAACTGCTGTTCATTTTCATGTGCATTCAAAGCATAAGTATCGTTATTTTTCAGAAGATATTGAGATCTTTCAAATGGACTCATATTAGAAGTATTTGCCCGACTTTCATACATTTTTGCGACATTTACCTCACGTTGAGCGATACGATCTTGCTCTTGTTGCTTTGACAACTCAAAAAAATCAACATGTTCACTATTGTTATTCCCATATTGAGGTTCTTCATTTTGTAAAAATACATAGGATTGAGGTTTTTTCGACCAATCTTCAGCACTATACACAGAACCAGCAATTACAGGACTGATCAGCAACATTAATATTTTTTTCATCAAGTATACTCAACTCAAAATAGTGAAAGTCATAGCTACGTATCATACCTTATTTGTAATGTGCGTGATTTTCAAATTGTACTTGTAATTATATTATTGCTTACATCTCTTCGTAATTTTAGCAAACATTCGAGACCAGGATTTTTTAGAAAATACTGAGTTAGTAAGATAGTTTGAAGCCATCATGCTTTCAAATGATCCTCAGCGGAAAAATTGAATTTCTCAAGAATAATAGTCAAAAAACGTTACGCTAAATGGATTCATGGTGATAAAAACAGGATAGAGATGGCAAAACTAAATACAGGCACTCAATAAGTGCCTTTTTTTTATTTATAAGAATGTGGCGCAAAAAGTGGGAAGTGTGGCAAAAATGTGGCAATAAAAAAGCCACTTAATATAAGTGGCTGATTTATAACAAGAAATTTGGTGGAGATGGCGGGAGTTGAACCCGCGTCCGCCAACACTACACTCGAGAATACTACATGCTTAGATATCGTCAATTATTTTAACATTAAGTGACCCGACGAACAGGGTACAAAACGCGATCCTCTAAGTTTAGTATAAAGCCCCGAGGCTTGACTTTATACGGACTTGTGTGCGTGCGCTACAGTCGGGTCCACTGACCACAAGTATTCAGTGAAGCGGACAAGCTGCCCTTAGGCAGCTAGAGCGTAAGATTCGTCGTTTGCGACTAAAATATGCAAATTTGATTTACGAGAGAAAATGCGCTCTCGGCATGCATCTATGAGCTTCATCATCGGCGTCGAAGCCAATAACATCCCCAGATAACACGGCCATCATAACATAATTGTTGCAAATTAAGCAGATAATTCACTACATTTATATCAAATGATGCGCCTAGTTCTATAATTGCGCTACTATCACTATTTTTCAAGGGACAAATATAAAAAAGATGAGCTATTTACTCTCACTTGATCAAGGAACGACCTCTAGCAGAGCAATTATCTTCGATGAGCACGGAAAGGTATATGCCTCTGCTCAACGGGAAACCCAAATTAAAACCCCACATTCGGGCTGGGTTGAGCAAGATGCCATGGAGATTTGGACCACACAAATCACCGTCGTACAGCAAGCAATCGCATCGGCAAGACTATTGGCCAAAGACATTAAAGCACTTGGTTTAACCAACCAACGTGAAACCACTGTAGTTTGGGATAAGCGAACAGGTAAACCACTTGCCCCTGCCATCGTTTGGCAAGACCGCCGCGCTACAGACTGGTGCAATCAGTTAGTTCAAAACAATTTATCTGAAAAAATTCATAAAAAAACAGGATTAAGAATAGATCCTTATTTTAGTGCTGGAAAACTGGTTTGGTTATTGGAAAATGTGCAAGGCTTAAGAGCACTGGCTGAACAAAATCATGTCGCATTCGGTACAGTCGACAGTTGGTTGATTTGGAATTTAACCCAAGGTTCCGAGCACGTCATCGAGGCAAGTAATGCTTCACGTACCATGTTGATGGATTTAAAAACACAGCAATGGGATGCGGAATTAATTGAATTATTTAATATCCCGGCGAGTGTTCTACCTAAAATCATTCAATCTGATTGTTATATTGCCAATACCGCCACAGGGCTTCTTGGTGCGGAAATTCCAATTTGTGGCGTATTAGGTGATCAACAGTCTGCACTCTTTGGGCAATCATGTTTTGAAGCTGGAACAGCCAAAAATACCTATGGGACAGGCTGTTTTATGCTGTTCAATACCGGAACAGATATTCAATATAGTAAAAATAAATTACTCACCACCTTAGCGTGGAAATGCCAAGACCAATCCCATTATGCCTTAGAAGGCAGTGTATTTATGGCTGGTGCGATTGTGCAATGGTTAAGAGATGGTTTAGGAATTATCAAAAATAGTGCTGAAGTTGAAAAGTTAGCTTGCCAAGCTGACACTACTGATGGTGTCGTTCTGGTTCCAGCCTTTACAGGTTTGGGAGCGCCACATTGGGACAGTGAGGCACGTGCTTTACTCTGTGGAATGTCACGTGGAACCAATAAATCACACATTGCCAGAGCTGCCTTAGAATCAATTGCCTTCCAAGTTTCTGATGTATTAACTGCAATGCAATCGGATATTGCACAACCCTTAAAACAATTACGTGTGGATGGTGGCGCAAGCCAAAATGATATGCTAATGCAATTTCAGGCAGATATTTTAAATGTACCTGTGCTACGCCCTAAACTTTTGGAATCTACCGCTTGGGGTGCTGCTGCATTGGCAGGATTAAAGGCAGGTGTTTTTAATAATCTCAGTGAAATTTCCGAATCTTGGCAATTAGATCGTGCTTTTGAGCCGAAGATGAGCGCAGACCAAAGACAATATCATTTAAGCTTATGGAATGGTGCTTTGCAGCGCGCGAAGTCCAATTAACAATATCCAATTAGCAATTCTACGTAGAAAAGCTTGGCTAAAATTAAAGATAAAATTCAAGATATATTTTTAGCCAAGCTTACTCAGTTTAAAGTCTTTCAACAAACAGTATCCCATTTAAATGGTCGATTTCATGTTGCACAATGCGTGCAGGAAAACCATGAAATTGCTGGATAATCTTTTCGCCAGTCAGCGTGAAAAATTGTACAGTAACTGCTTCAGCACGAGCCACTTGCCCTCTTTCATTGGGCACACTTAAACACCCTTCCTCACCCAAGATGGTCTGTTCAGACTGCTCTAAGATTTCAGGATTAATCATTGTGATTGCATCCATTTCAGGTGCGTCTGGATAGCGTGGATTCGCTCTTGAAGCAATAATAATCACCCGTTTAGAAACATAGACTTGTGGTGCGGCGATCCCAACACCATTACGCTCTAACATGGTGGCCTGTAAGGCCTTGGATAATTCGTTTAGCAAAGTACTTGAAAACTCAGCTTCAGCCACAGGCGCTGCGATTAATTTTAAAACGTCTTCACCACGTTGGGCGACAGGTAACACGGCACTCATTATCTTGTACCTTGATCAAATGTAAATTGAATAAAGATGAGTTTAGCATTTGAAATACGGTTTCCAATTCAATTATTGTGCAAAAGTATGTAGGTTATGTACAAATGAATTTCTATTTACCCAAGCCAAATGACAGCTTGTCTTTTAAGCCATTTTTAATCATGATCGTGTAAATAACAAACGTCCAGCCTATCGTGGAAAATAATGAATACAGCACCCCTATTCTTAGGCTTGATCTTTAGCTCAATTGGCTTAGGCTATTTTATCTATGGAAAAAGACAGCGAATGAACATGCCTTTTATCTGTGGCATCACTTTGATGATTTTTCCTTATTTTATTGAAAATACAATGATTATGTCTGTATGCGGTATTATTCTGAGTGTTATCCCGTGGTTAATTCGCATGTAAGTGATCAATATTTAAATCTATTAGAATCTAGCTTAGCGCAATGCTTTTAAAGCAAAAATGATTTTTAAGCCGCCTCGATCACCTATAAAAATAAGTAGGATGCATAAAAATAAATATTGATTTTTTAAGTAAAAAATAGTCAATTAAAATGATTACATTCACATTCAATATCTCTTTTAAGGCATTGCATCATCATGGACGAAAAATTGGGCCTCAATAAGGAAGCAAAAAGAACGCTTGCATTGTCTTCTCTGGGCGGTGCGCTCGAATTTTATGATTTCGTCATTTATGTATTTTACGCAAAAATCATTGCTGAACTATTTTTCCCTAGTTCTTTAAGTCCTTTTTGGGCAATGCTGAATACTTACGGAATTTTTGCCGCAGGATATTTCTTCCGTCCTTTAGGTGGCGTGATCATGGCGCATTTTGGTGATCTCGTAGGACGTAAACGCCTGTTTAGTTTATCCATATTATTGATGGCACTCCCTACTTTGTTTATCGGTCTAATGCCAACTTATGCAGACATTGGTTTAGCTGCTCCACTGCTACTGTTGTTGATGCGCGTGGTTCAAGGCATTGCGATTGGTGGAGAAATTCCCGCAGCATGGACATTTGTTTCAGAGCATGTACCAACAAAGAAAATTGGTTTTGCCAATGGTTTGCTTACCGCAGGTTTGTCACTGGGGATCTTACTGGGCGCTTTGATGTCGCTGTTTATTTCACTTAAGTTTAGCGAAGCAGAAATCCATGCTTGGGCTTGGCGTCTCCCATTTATAGTCGGCGGGGTTTTTGGATTAATTGCCTTATATCTAAGAAGTTATCTTAAAGAAACCCCAGTATTTAAAGCGATGCAGGCGCGTAAAGAACTCTCAAAAGATTTACCCATCAAGCAAGTTTTGGTATCCCATAAATCTGCTGTTGTCATTGGGATGCTGTTCACTTGGTTTTTAACTGGTTGTGTTGTAGTAATTATCCTATCTACCCCCAATTTACTGACCACCACATTTAACTTTCAACGTGCGGATGCATTTCAGATGCAAAGTATGGCAATTCTGATGCAAATGTTGGGTTGCATATTGGCAGGTTTGCTCGCTGATCGTTTTGGTGCTGGGCGTGTGATTTGTTTGGGATCGCTCAGTGTGGCCATCACTGCAGTGCTTTTTTATTACAGTTTAGGTCATGCCGCTCATTCAACGATCTTCGGATCGTACATGTTGCTTGGACTATTTTCTGGCACAGTCGGTGTGGTTTCCTATAGCTTGGTCAAGATGTTTCCCGCTCCAATTCGCTTTTCAGGAATTTCATTCTCATACAATGTTGCATACGCAATTGCAGGCGGCTTAACCCTGCCATTGGTCCAATGGCTAAGTTTATATCGCGATATTGGTGCTGTGTACTATATTGTTGTGCTTTGTCTAATCACCCTTATGACAAGTGTAGTTTATCGCAAAAAATTTGAAACGGTTTAACCGCGTTGTTTGTATCCGAATGAATGGGTAAGCTCTACTTCAAAGAAATGACAAACCTGATTACGCCCATTGTTTTTTGCCAGATATAAGGCCTGATCAGCCTGACGAATCAATTCTTCTTTTGTTGATAAAAAAGGATTCGTTGATACTGCGACACCAAAACTTGCCGTCACTTTGAGCGTCTGTTGATGATCTAATCGTATTTCTTCTTTTTCAATTGCTTGACGGCATCTCTCAGCAAGTCTCAGCGCATTTTCTAATGCACCATTGCTCATGAGAATAATAAACTCTTCACCCCCAAATCGTCCAACAACATCCTGTTCACGAATATTTTCAGTCAAAATTTTTGCAACCTGTTTTAAAACTGCATCCCCAATATCGTGTCCATACTGGTCATTAACACTCTTAAAGTAATCTAAATCTAATAACACGATCGCAAAAGAACTTTGCTGCTGTTTTAATAGATCAATATTCTCACCAATCCTCCTTCGGTTATAAATGCCTGTAAGTGGATCTAGAACGCTAATTTGCTGGATCATTTGCTCTCTTTTGCGCCATTGAATTAAAAGAACCTCGAATAAAACCAGACTTGCAAAAAAAATTGGAATATAAAAATACAACATGCAAAATACCCAAAATGTATTTTTATATAGCGACATGGATTGTAAATATTCACTAAAAATTGGTGCATACGTCATTTTATTCGTCAGGCTTAATCCAAGACTGATCAACATAAAACAAGTGATTGGAATGACGATTAGATACACTACTTTTCGTTCAAATAATACCAGTGCCACCGTGACTAAGCTGACATAACCTGCACTTGATGCTGGGCTAAAAATCCCGATGCAATGTGCGCCAAAAACAAAGATAAGACCAAAATATGCGACGGATATATACGGTATTATTATTTCAAAAATAGCAATTTTACTTAAAGCACGAATAATAAAAATAAGTGCAAAAAAACCCAGTGCGGCTAAAGATAATAATTTCATATAGGTTGGATAAAAATCTTGATTAATCCAAGCTTGTAATTCAACTTGACTGTTGCTAAAAAACCACCAGACAATCCACGATAAAACAGCAATACCTCCCAAGAGGAGCACAAGGCTACACTTCTTAAGATTACTCCAATTCATGATCATGACGTCATGTGTGAAGTGTTCCGTTGAGGACTGTATCGCCGCTCTATGTTTTTGTTCCATATAATAACTATTCCATAAAATTGTGAATTTCTATACGTTGTTTTATTTATCTGTATTGATCACTTAAATATAACACTCTAGTAATTTTATGTAAGTGTATTTCAAAAATATAGATTTTTATTCTAAATAAACCTTAAGGTTAGGATATTAATCCTTTATATTATTTGTAAATATTTTCCAAATAACAATCATTTTATCATGCTTATTTTATCAATTTTAACTTTAAATTTTTCCTAATATTTCAATAAACAAAGGGATTCCACTTACATGCTTTGGCCGAATTGAATTATTTTTATTTTACTGGCGATATCCGTCAACCTTTAGCCTATTTGGACATATACGCAGAGCTGGATACAAGCACTTTTAAAATAAGATATGTCGCCTTAATCGTTTTTATTGTTAATTTACTCTAATGTATTTTTAATTTAAATTTTAACATTCTAGAAAATTAATTTAGGCCGAATTCAAACTTGAAAAATCCAATTAGACTAGCCTGAATCACTGTATTGATTGTCCATACTGTTTTAAACTGCACACCATCAATATTGTCATTTAAATTCAATGCCCAAATCACGTTGTTATCACCATCCCAAAATCATTTGGATTCAGTTTTAAGCTTGATTAAAATAAAATAATCTTTTCAAATGCTTAACAAAAAAACTTGGCTTTATATTTTTTTATAAACTCTGATATTTTTACTGTTAAATTTTAAACCGATAGAAGTTGATTGGATTTCTATATTAAAAATCAACTCTCTATATTTGATCTGAATACAAAATTCTTCTGCACCATCATCCAAACCAGAAGTGCTCCAAATTGTGCCCTTTGGGAATTGATCTAACCATTGGGCTTTGTAAAAATCAGAGACTGAATCAAAGTCGAGATATTGCTCAGGTTGGGCCATGATTTTTTCAACAAGTTCTTCAAACTTTTGTTTTTGTATTTGAACAAAATCAATAATCATGACAGCCCCTTAAAGGATGTTAAATTCCTTTATACATGCTCGCCAATTGTTTCTTTTTGACCTGTTGCCATTGCCACCATCCAAATCCAGCCAGTCCAACAAACGCCGCATATAAAGCAGCTGTTAGGAATAATTCTTTATACATAAACATCCCCACATAGACGATATCAACAAAAACCCAAAGCACCCAAGTCGCAATATGTTTCCGGCTGGTCCAATAGGTTGCCAGTAAACTAAATGCAGCCAATTGAGAATCTAACATAGGTAAAGCAGCATCGGTAAAATAGTGCAGCGATAACCCAAATACTCCCCCTCCAACAGCAGCGATGATCATTTGCAGGATCACTGTTTGTAGAGCAATGGGCTCTATTCGAATCTCTTGATCTTGCTGCTTGCCTTTTAGCCAGTGATAAAAGCCATAAAAATTCACCACCATAAAGAACACTTGTAAGATTGTTTCACCATACAATTTGAATTCAAAGAATAAATAGGCATATAAAACAAAGGCAAAGAAGTTAAATACCCAACACCACATATTTCGCTTAATCGTCAATGTGACACCAATAATACTGATAATAACCGCGAATATTTCTAATGGTGACATGGTAAAAAACTAATCAAGACAGGAAAGGCTATTATGAAAAAATACGGCATGATTGCAAGCAAAACCAGAACTAAAATTGAGAACGGAATCTTTAATATAATTTTTTGAATTAAAATTCAGAAAAAATACTGTTGTCCTGCTTTTTCGAATAGTAGTTACGATAACAATATAAATTCCTTAAAAAGTGAATAATTAGCTTTAAATCACAGTTTAGGGCGTATCGATTTTTAAAATCTTAATTCTGCTTCTCAATCAGCATACTCAAACATGATGCAATATAGGAAGTTGAGTTCAATACAATAGACTAATCAGCACTTTTGAAAGCTGTAATTTAAGCTTTGAACTATAGCAAAATTAACTCAAATAGCTGATAAAAACTGTCTCGTTTACATTAAAAAGCAGAGAAAAGATTGATCGGGGAAACGCAGCGCAAAATTTATTTATTTTAAATAATATGTTTAAAAACATTGATTAGCATATTGTTTTTAGTTGATGTTGTTCACATTTTAATCATGTTTACGAGATTTAACACTTGTTTACGTGAATACCAATGAATTTACAGAGGGGAACCTCTACTATCAACCTTAAGTTATGAACAATCCCCAAAGTTCATAACATTTCTCCTTAACCGAACTGTGAAAGCAGATTCGTTGTTCTACGCAGTGATCACCCCAATCATTGCGTATTTTTTTGTCTTCAGTTCCCTCTGTAAACTCAATCAGTTATAAGGAATAGTTGGCTAAAATGCAAGCATTACTTTTCAAGCAATTTTCAAAATATAAAAGAATATATTAAATTATAAGATATTGAT
The DNA here is from genome assembly GCF_009668065.1 of Acinetobacter sp. RIT698. NCBI lineage: Bacteria > Pseudomonadati > Pseudomonadota > Gammaproteobacteria > Moraxellales > Moraxellaceae > Acinetobacter > Acinetobacter sp. RIT698. Next base: position 21,862 of record NZ_WJYH01000030.1, on the reverse strand, counting down.
TTTAATTAATATCGTAAAATATTTTGTTGCAATACTACGACAAAACCGATAAACTTAATTTATTAATTGAATTAACTGATGATCATTTAATTATTCAGTTCAAATTAAAAATTTATTTATAAAAATGCGCAACAATAATTTTGAGTAAAACAATATGTGGGAATTATTTACACACTCATCCAACTTACTGTTTAGTGTCAGTCTGTGCCTGATGTTTTTATTGGGTATTGTGGAGTGTTTACTCCTTATTATTGGTTCAACCTCTCAAGGTTTCTTAGACCAGTTTATTCCAGATCAACTGTTAGAAACCCATCATGCGGATCTAGACATCCATACAGATCACAATCTTTTAGTGCAGCTGTTAGATTGGCTCTATCTTGGCCGTGTCCCCGTCTTGGTTTGGTTGATCATTTTTCTGACTGTTTATGCGCTATTTGGTTTTATTGTGCAAAGTATATTTTTCAATTTCACTGGAAATTATTTTTCAATTTGGCTGATTGCGCCAGCCAGTCTTTTTTTATCTATGCCGATTGTTCGAGTGTGTGCAGCACTCGTTGCAAAAATTTTACCGAAAGATGAAACCACTGCGATTCACAGTGATGAACTGATTGGGCGTACAGCTCAGATTATTTTAGGTGAAGCAAAACAAAACTACCCTGCACAAGCCAAAGTCATCGATCAATTTGGACAGACACATTATATTTTGGTTGAACCAGAATTAGATGAAATCTTCCAACAAGGTCAAAGTGTGATTTTGACACAAAGAACAAAACTAGGCTTTCAAGCAACGCCACTTTAATTTTTCAATAACAATCCTGGGTATAATAAAATGTTGAATTCAAACTTATATCAAATCCTTGTTTTAGCAGGCATTATATTGGTGGCACTGATTGTCATCGGGGTGATTATCGCCCGCCTGTATAAACGCTCAAGTAAAGAAGTTTCTTTTGTCCGTACTGGTTTTGGCGGTGAAAAAGTCATTTTAAATGGCGGTGCAATTGTATTGCCGGTTTTACATGAAGTGATTCCCGTCAATATGAATACCCTTCGTCTTGAAGTCAAACGTGCCACAGATCAAGCGTTGATTACTCGTGATCGTATGCGTGTAGATGTGATGGCTGAATTTTATGTACGGGTTAAACCAACTGCTGAATCTATTGCAACAGCTGCCCAAACCTTGGGTAAAAAAACCATGTCTCCACAAGAACTCAAAGATTTGGTGGAAGGTAAATTTGTAGACTCACTGCGTGCTGTTGCCGCTGAAATGGCAATGGAAGAGTTACATGAAAAACGGGTTGATTTTGTTCAGAAAGTTCAACAAGTTGTTTCTGAAGATCTATTTAAAAATGGCTTAGAATTAGAAACGGTTTCACTGACAGGTTTAGACCAAACCAGTTTTGAATATTTTAACCCTCAAAACGCTTTCGATGCAGAAGGTTTAACCAAACTGACCGAAACCATTGAAGACCGCCGTAAAAAACGCAATGACATTGAACAAGACAATGACTTAGCCATTAAAGCAAAAAACTTAGAAACTGAACAAGCACGCTTGCAAATTCTACGTGAAGAAGAATATGCAAAACTTCAACAAGAACGTGAAATCGCCATTCGTAAAGCTGAGCAATCGGCAGAAATTGCAACACAAGAAGCCGCAAAAAAACGCGAAGCAGAAGAAGCCCAAATTGCTGCTGAACGTGAAGTCGAATTAAAGCGTATTGCATCTGCACGTGATGTTGAAAATGAAAATATTCAAAAAGCACAGTTGATCCAAAAAGCTCAAGTCGAACAGAAGAAAACCATTGAATTGGCCGAACAAGACCGTGCAATTGCGATTGCTGAAAAATCACGTGCTGAATCTGAAGCCAAAGCGTTGGCTGACCAAGCACGTGCACAAGCGGTAAAAGCGGAAGAAGAAGTGACAACTGTTCGTGAAACTCAGCGTGCAGAGCGTTTAAAAGCCGTTGAATTGGTGGCTGCAAAGCAAGTCGCTGAAACAGATGCAATTGCGATTACCGTAGCAGCAGAAGCAGCTAAACAAGCAGCTGCAGATGATGCTGAAGCAGTGCGTATTGCAGCACAAGCGGATGCTGAAAAAATACGTTTAAAAGCCAAAGGTGAAGCAGATGCAAAAATGTTGCTTGCTGCGGCACAAGAAAAGCAATATCAAGTTGATGCTGAAGGTACGCGTGCAGTCAATGAAGCCAACAACGTGCTTTCAACAGAACAAGTTGAGATGCAAATCCGTTTAGCTTTATTGAAATACTTACCTGAAATCATTCGTGAAAGTGTTAAACCAATGGAAAATATTGATGATATCAAGATTCTTCAAGTCAATGGTCTAGGCGCTATGGCAGGTTCAAATACAACAGGTGAATCTGGTGAACAAAATCAAATCGCTTTGTCTGATCAAGTGGTCAATAGTGCGCTGCGCTATCGTTCTCAAGCCCCACTGATTGATAGCTTAATGAATGAGTTAGGCATTAAAGGCGGAGATATTAATGGTTTAACGCAATCCTTAAAACCAAGCAATGACTAGGGTCTGTTGACAATTCGTCTTGGTTTGCGACTACGTGTGTTTTTTAGGCGATACTAGGCGCGAAATACGAAATTTAGTTATTCTAAATGAGTAGTTCGTAACAACGTAGCGGCAAAAAACACGCTAGTCCCCCGCTGCGCCTTGCGCTGCAAACAAAGCAGTGCTTTGTTCTTGCTCAGGGTTGTGGCTAAAATTATCTCAGCCTTCGTTATGAAACTCGAAAATAGTCTCGCTATTCTCATTCATGCTTTACGACGTATACGTCTCATGCTCAATTTTAACCTACAACGCAAGCCATTTATGAAATGTCTACAGACCCTAATAGAACTGACCTCATAATCCCTTAATTACCAGCCTCTGTCATCAGGGGCTTTTTATTGGATGGATTTTTATTCATGATCTAATAGACCTGATCGTTTTTAATGGTATAGATGTTAACGATACAGATATGCTTATCTCAATAAGTCATGATGGAAACTCACGATTTCTTTTAAAATCGGCTAATTCAACCAAGATTGCTTATCTCAATGCTATGCTCTAGTCCTATCCAGTTTTGCTTAATTTAAAAATGACTTGGTTTATTTTTATTCTCGGTGCCATGATTGCCGGTTTTGTCCAAGGTTTAACCGGTTTTGCCTTTGCTTTGATTGCGATGTCTTTTTGGATTTGGGTATTACCACCACAACTGGCAGCACCATTGGTGGTGTTTGCTTCTCTATGGAGTCATATCATTGCATTAGGAAAAGAACAAAAACATCAACTCCCATTTTCCCTTGTTCTCCCTTATATCATTGCAGGATTGATCGGTGTACCTCTCGGTACCTATCTGTTACACCTCATTGATGGAAATACCTTTAAGACCATCCTTGGATTATTTTTAGTGATTTGGTGCCCAACCATGTTCTTTGCACCTGTTTTCCCCCGTATTCAAGCATTGGGGAAAATTGCAGATGGAAGCATTGGTTTTATTGGCGGTATTTTAGGTGGTCTAGGTGGTTTTTGTGGCGCAGCACCATCAGCTTGGGTCATGCTTAAAAACCTGCCTAAACAACAACAGCGTTATATTTTAAGACATTTTAATTTTGCGATTCAGTTGTTTACAATTATTATTTATCTATGCCAAGGAACCATCCACAAGGTCCATCTCCCCTATTTTGCACTGATCATTCTCACAGTGAGTATTCCAGCGCTGATTGGTGCACAAATGTTTTATAAAATATCAGAAAAACAATTTAAACAATTGGTGCTGAGTTTATTATTTGCCTCAGGTTGTTTTTTATTGCTGACATCATTGCTTTAGCAAAATAGAGAGAAAGTTGAATGAATCTCACTGGCTATTTATTCAGCACTTGGTTGCTAAAATGAAAACAATATCCGAGCGACTCTATTTTTAATATTCGATTCATCCTACAATTCCGCCACTCATTTTTCTTAAATATCTGTGATGAAAAACTCATTTTTGTTAAGTGCCAGTATTCTCTTAACAGGATGTGTACTTGGCACATCTAGTGAAATTAAAACTGCGGAAAAACTGCTCAGCCAATTTCAATGTAATAATATTGAAACAGCAGAATTGGCCCATAGTTCAATTAATACTTATCACGAACGCTCACTTGCTGTGAGTAAAGAAAAAGCCACTGAGTACGTCGATCGCTATAAATCTGGAGATGAATTATTTAAAATTCCTCTCGATGAAGTGGTTCAACAACAATACGATATTTATAAGACAGCCTGTGAATCTCTCGGCGGTGTGCAACACTCAACAACAGGCAACGCTAATAATAAATAAGCCGATTATTGTTGAATACTGCAAAATGTTTATGATCTTAAAAATATCGTGTTTTCAATGATTGTGTTTTAAAATCATAAGCGTAAATCATGATGAGCAGCGTTCATTTTTAAAATTGCCTAGACCATCCTCTATACTGCTGAGTTTTTAAATACACCCTCTAGTGAGATATAGCGATCTCATCTCCAGATTTTATCTGATGATCAAAACAGCCTCAAAATCAGCAAAAATAGTGGCTGTAGCAAACCTAATATGGGCAAAGTGATATGATTGCTGCATCATCACAATAGACGTGCCGTAATTTATTTTTTTGCCTTGTATGAATGGTCTTTGATACCAAAAATTTTGATCCCCATCAGATAAAAAATAGAGGTTAAAATTAGACCGACAACCCATGAAACATCTGCACCATCAAGTGCCTTGGCAATAGGACCTGTATACAAGTCTGTCGCAATAAAAGGCACTTGAACAATGACACCAAAAATATATGCAGAAATAGCCATGAGGTTAAATTTTCCATAGATTCCCCCATCTTGATGGAAAAACGAATCGACATCATATTCCCCATGACGAACCCAGTAATAATCAACCAAATTCACAGCGGTCCAAGGGATAAGTACGTAGATGAGCAAGAAAATAAAATTAATAAATATGGGCAGAAAATTACTGGATGCTTTGATTCCAATCCACAGCGCAATAGCAATTAATAAAAATGAAATCGCAATTCGCCCCTTAGCCAATGGCATAAATGATGGGATAAATGTCTGGATAAAAGAGATTAAAGTCAGTACACCACAATACAAATTCATTGAATTGATCGCTGATATGGAAATGACTAAAATCAAAATAAATACGCTCCCCATCTCAGGTACATAAGCGATCATCCCAGCGATAACATCTCCACCCGGTGTCACCAATCCTATTGTTACTCCCAAACACATCGGGATGATGGTCCCCAATCCACATCCCCAATATGTCGCCCAGAACGCTGCCTTTGCCCCTGTTTCTTTTGGCAAATGACGAGTAGCATCAGAGACATAGGGTGCATATGCTATCTGCCACAGTGCGGCAATCGAAAGTGTAGCGAGAAAACCTGTAGCTGAAAAAGAATTACGCGCGAAAAAGTCGGAAGGTAAACCTTGAATAAAAAACACCCATACATATGCTGCCAAAAAAGCCAAACCAGAGATCACAAAGGTTATTTTTGTAAATAGATGAATTAATCGATAACCAACAATTGTACCGATCACTGCAACGACACAAGTGAATAATATGCCAGATGACTGACTGAATGAGGGAATAAGCAAATTCATGGCTTGTCCAGCCAGCGTCGCATTTGAAGCTAGGAAGCCGACATACATGATGACTACGACTCCAAGGATTGGAAGCGCGCCATATGCACCAAACTGCCCTTTGGTTTGAATCATTTGAGGGACACCGAGATGCGGTCCTTGAGCGGCATGGAGTGCGGCAAAGATGCCACCAATAAGCGTCCCTAGAATAATACTTAAAATAGCAGAGACAAAAGATTGATGAAAAATGGTGACTGAAACTGATCCTGTCACAAACGTCAGTAGCATCAAATTTCCACCAAACCAAAGTGTGAATAGATCCCGAGCCTTACCGTATCGCGCATTTAATGGGATTTGCTGAATGGTATGTTGTTCAATCGAGTGAACATATTTGTCTTCCATGAGTGTCTCCTAATAGAGAAATCGTTAAAAAATTACGATCAACCAAATTGTTTTTTAAGATGCAAATCCCCCTACGCCTAAATTGCGCAATTGAAAATGCTGAGGATTATGGGTGCAGGCGTTCTGCTATGTGGTCATTGGCTCAAGCACAATCGCATCAAATAATGCTTGGATCTGTTGATGAATTTCCCCTTCAAAAATGACCACTATTCTCGATCTGTGGTCATCATCAGGCCACGCATTTAGGTAGGATTCGGGAAATAGATAATGTTGAACACCGTGTAATATCACCGGTCTTAACGACTCTTCCACCTGAATCAATCCTTTGATTCGGAGCAAGTTCACGCCATAAAGTCGTGCCAACTTCTGAAGAAAATAGGTCACACGCGCCCAAGACAAAGCTTGGTTAGCATATAAACACAAGGTAAAAATATTATGATGCGGTGCGTTATTGAAAGCGTTTTGAGGATTTGTCTGATGCATAAACCATTGCGCATCAGGTAAATTACGTGTAACAGGATACTTTTCACGATCAAAAATAACCAAAGCAACAGCTGCCACATCCGCACCATCAATAATTTCAGCACTCGCATTCAGAGTACGGATGCGCTTGGTAAATGTTGTAAAGGCATGCGACAAATCTGTTTTAGTTAAAATGATTTTATCTGCAACAGCGATTTGACGTAGTCTTTCCGTCCACTGTTGCGGGGTATGTAAGGGCAATAGGGTATCAACCGTAGCAATCACAGTTTGCACACTAAATAAAGTCGCGACACTTTCATCTGCTAGCAAAAGTTTAAGCAAGGGAATCGGGTCAGCCATACCTGTTGTTTCGACAATAACACGGTCAAAAACAGGAATTTCCCCTGCCTCAGCACGACAGTAAAGAAGTTTAAGTGTTTCTGAAAGTTCTGTTTTCATGCTACAACAGACACAACCACTTTTTAGCAAGACAATGTCATCGTCAAGTCGACCTATCAATAAATGATCTAAGCCAACCTCACCTATTTCATTAATAATCACTGCCGTGTGCGCCATGCGATCATCGGCCAACAAACGATGCAGTAATGTTGTTTTACCACTCCCCAGAAAACCTGTCAGTAAGGTCACAGGAATGCGTTTTATTCCGCTCATATATGTCTTCCCTTACGCACATAAACGATAATTTAACCCAGTAGATTAATTAGCACGCTGAAACACATGCTGACCTTGTAATACTGTGGTGATGACTTGAGTCTCAGCAATTTCTTCAGGGCTTGATTCAAAAATATTACGATCCAAAACAATAAAGGTTGCTTCCTTACCCACTTCTAAACTCCCAGTACGATGACTATGCCCAACAGCAATTGCACCGTTCAATGTGATGATCCTAACCGCCACGTCCAAAGGCACACTTTCATCTCCGTGCTGTAAAATACCTGCCAGTGCAGGAAAGAGATTTGGCGTAGGTGGCAAAAGCCAATCTGTACCAATCGTCATGGTTGCACCAGCATCATACAAAGTTCGAAAATCATAGGCTTTGCCAAGCGCTTGTTGATATTCTGGGATATGCCAAATCGCGGGGGACATTTCAGCAATAATGTCTAATTCTGCAAAACGGCTACGATCTTTTGCAGAAACATAATGGGCATGTGCAATGTCATGAAATTGCCCTGTTTGACGTTCAACATCGTTGGCATTTTCATAATTGTCTAAACCAATACGCACAGAACCATAACCCGTACAATGTGATTTAACGATCAAACCTTCTTTGGTCCATTCACGAATTTTTTCAGTGAGTTCATTAGAATCGAGAAGTAAATTGTAAGTAATAGGTTCATCTGAAATCGGATCTAAGGGCACATGGCTAAAGGTGGGTGCCATAGATGTACCATCAAGCATCACTTTGATTCCATTCACCATGACACGTTTTGATGCATATTGCATTCGTTCTGCGATCACCCTTTCATCTTCTTCACGATCACTCAATGACATAATTTCTGCTTTCCAAGGAATATGACAAATCAAATCCAGTGTAAGCTCATCGTCATCATCCAAAGATTTAGCTGCTGTCAGGAATGATCTTGTTGCTGAAGCTTCCTGTGCCGAAGTAATACCATATTGATTACATATACTTGCCGCCATTTTAAGCGCGAACTTATTTTCCTCATCGGTCTCTGTGGGTGCGACCATATATAATTTCACCCATCCACCTTCACGCAAAATTCCAGTGGGTTCACCTGTTAGGGGATCTTTTTCAATTTTTGCGCGGGTCGTACTCGGTGTATCACGGGTGATACCTGCAAGATGTAGTGCTTGGCTGTTCGCCATGACGTTATGAAATGAAAAATCATGAATCACAATCGGCACGTTTGGAATGACTTGATCTAACCATTCTCGTGTCAGTAGCTCAGCTGTAAAAATCAATGGGTTATAGAGCCCTGCAAAAATCCATGTTCGTTTGGAGGCATATTTTTCCCAATATGCTTTGAGTTGCTGTGCCAATTCTTGCAAGGTTTGTGGATCATTTAATTGGCAAGAATATTCCAGTCTCAGAAGTGCCGCTTTTAAAAGGTGAGTATGTGCATCATGAATGCCAGGCATTACTAATTTCCCTTTTAAATCATATTTCTCAGCATCCGCTGCCAAACTCAAAATTTCATCCTGATCGCCAATCGCTAAAATTTTACCGTCCTTTACCCACATGGCTTCTGCCCAAGGTTGGGATTGATTCACGGTATGAAATTTTGCATTGTAATAGACGCTATTATTCATCTTGTTATCCCTGTCTATGCCCAATAAATGTTGAATTTAACTTTTAGAATTATTTACGCGATTGCTTTAAGCTGTTTACAACTTAAAGCCAATTTCAACAATTTATTTATATACGTCATTTTAAAAAATTAAGTAATTTTTAAATAACGATGTAGATCTTTTGAATTATTAAAGTAGTGTTTTAATTGAGCTAAAAAATAGGTTATTTATAAAATAATATCTAAATGCGCAGATGGTGTATCAAGGGGACAACAGCAAATATTTAAGACCGACAAAATATGGGAATGAGCAAAATCACCCTTCCCATATAAAAATTAAATTCATTGTATTTGAGCTTGCAAAGATACTTGCAAAACAAAACTCAGCTTATGGAATAAATCTAGTATCTATACTAAATAAATCTGGATGTTTCGGATTGATCTGAGCATAAAATTCCATGATTTCAGCCATGTCCTGTTCATAGTCCCCAGTCGGATAAACAATTTTACCAATCCCTGTTTTTTTGTTTTTATAATCCATATACGCCAGTGCAATAGGTACGCCAGCACTGGTGGCAACATGATAAAAACCTGTTTTCCACTGTTCTTGCTTTGCACGCGTACCCTCTGGCGTCACCAGCATCACCAATTTAGGATGGGTCTTAAACAGATCACTCATCAGCTGAACCATACTTGGACGTTCCTCACCATCCTGCTTGGGACGGCGATCAATCCCGATTCCGCCCATAGCACGCACAAAAGGTCCAAAAGGCAATTTCATATAGCTGTCTTTAATGGTAATACGCACATGAACACCCAAAGCTTTCAGTGCTAAACGTGCATATAGTGCATCCCAATTACTGGTATGCGGTGCTGCAATCATGACACATTGGTCGATGTTTAAATCCCAATGGTTATCAATTTGCCATCCCATCCAACCCAAACTTTGTTCAGCTAATTTTTCAAACACCCAGCACACCAAAATATAAAGAATTTGCGCTGGATTGTAGCAACCAATAGATCAGATAAAAATCCACTTCGTATAGAAAAACAGCAATTAATATATAAATGTATAAAATTAATTCGATGTAAATCTTGTAAGTAAATATTCAGTTTTGATTAAATTCTGCAATGAATTTGCATATATCAATTTTTCGTTTGGTTAAAATAGTTAATCCAATGTAATTCACGACAATGATTATCAAAATGAATTTTTTGTGGCTGAATATTTGCATTTGACTGCTGGATGACCTGATATTCAATCCAGCTTTCTAGACAAGACTCCACTTCAAACAACTGATTGTCTTGTTCTATGCTTTGTTTCAATTGTGTGCCATCTGAAAATGTATAAATTTTGGTGGTCTGAGTGATCTCTATATCTTGCTCATAATTTTTTTCGCATTGCAAAATGACATTTTCAATTTTGATTTGATCATTGCTTTTTTGATTATCGTTTTTTTCATGATTACTTTTTTCATTGTAAATACGAGCAACATATTCAGCCAAATGAGACATAGATTCCAATACTTAAAATATGACAATAACAGAGTTTCTATAATAGCCTAACTTTTTAACATCGAACTACATTACTCAGCAATTTCTTACATAATTCACATTTCATATCAGGGAGATAATTTATATTCTGGATAAAATCATTCACATATAATTATTTATTCATTTGGGTTATGTTATGAAAAAAACACTCTTCGTCATGTCTATTTTAGCGCTGTCATTAAGCGCTTGTTCTAAGTCGACTCATAATGCATCAGAGGATATCAAAGCGACAGCTCAAACACAGGCAGCTGCATCGCATGAAGCAGCAACCCCAACCATAGATTCAGAACACAATGCTCAAAATAGCTTGGATTGGGCTGGGGAATACAAAGGCTTACTTCCGTGTGCTGATTGCTCAGGAATCAAAACCAAACTCATCCTCAAATCAGATCACACTTATGAACTGACTGAAGAATATGAAGGGGTTAAAGGTGAAGGCAAAGAATTTAAAACTCAAGGTCATTTTAGTTTTGATGAATCTGGATCGATTATCGGTCTAGATAAAAATGCAGATAACCGCAAATACTTTGTTGGCGAAAATATCTTAGAAGCACGTAGTTTTGCAACGGGTGAAAAGATTGAAGGTCCAAATGCTGAACTTTATCAATTAACCAAAGACGTGGAATAATTTAAAAATTATTTCCGAATAACAGCACAAAAAACCTGCTTGAAGCAGGTTTTTTTAAATTTTGGAGCATGCTTTTTAGCGATGACCAATCAAATATGCCCCAAAGAGTGTAAAGATCCCACCTGAAATACCATCAATCCATCTTGAGGCATTTTGGTAAGCGGCTTTAAAGCTAGGTAATGAAAATACAAAGGCAACAAAGCTAAACCAGATCAGCGTTTCCACGGAAACAATTATAAATAATAATGAATGCACACCATCTAAATGTGGATTGGCTAAAAACACTGAAAATACACTACCGAAATAAATTACCGCTTTCGGGTTTGATAAATTGGTTAAGAAACCTTTGAGAAAGAAACGCAGATTGCTTTGCGGTAACTCAAAATGATGCTGTGATATATTCTCTTTCTTACTCAAAGCAGATCTAAGCATTTGGTAGCCTAACCAGCACAGATAAATCCCACCAACAACCAACATCACTTGCTTTAACCATGCCATTTTTTCAAAAATGATATTCAAACCCGCCAAAGCTAAAAAAGCCCAAAACATCACCCCTGCGGTAATCCCCAAAACCACAAAAATAGATTGCTTTCTTGAACGGCTAATCGCAGTTTGCGAGACCAGAAAGAAATCAGGGCCTGGTGTAATCAGGGCACAAAAATGAATAAAGATTAACGTACATAATGCGATCAACATGGACTAGATTCCGTTCAGCGAGACAGATTTATATTAGTGTGAAAATTCATGTTTTTCCATCGATATCGGTACATCAATAAAATTCTTTAGGTTGAACTTCGATGAACATATACCACAAATAAAACATCAACCATCTTTTAAAAAGACGGATTTTAATTATTGGAGAAAATAATATTTTATCTTTATAATCAAAAATTAAAACGTGCTTAAAAAATAAATCATGCTTAATTTAGAAAAAAATTCAACCTCACCCATTGAGCAACCCTCACATCATCCTGTGGAAGTGCAGAAGATCATCAGCATCAATAAATTTATGCTCTTGTGCTTTTTGACAATGGGTTTATATCAGATTTGGTGGATGTTTAAAGCATGGCGCTTCTTTATGCAAAAAGACAAATTAGACATCATGCCGGCTTTTCGGGCAGTATTTTATATTTTTTTCCTTTACCCCTTGTTTAAAAAAATAAATAACTATGCCAAGCAACAAGGATATACAGAAAATTTCTCATCAGGCTGGATATTTATAGGATTTATTGTTTTTTCAGTACTGATTAAACTGCCTGAACCTTATGATCTGATTACTGTATTGAATTTCATTTTTCTAATACCTGCATTTAAGGCTCTCAATTTTGCCAAACAACAATCCAATCAATTTGTGGTCATTGAACAAAAGAAATTTAGTAAAGCTCAAATGGTACTTATCGTGTTATTTTCTATTTTTTGGTGCTTGTATTTACTCGGACTATTTCTATAGCCTAAACAGCTTGCAATGAGCCTAAGCTCATTGCAAGCTGTTTAAATTAGACCAAAATATCTCGCTTACCATTCGGTCCTTGTTCACTGACAATACCCTGCTCCTGCATTTGATCAACAATACGGGCAGCACGGTTATAACCTAAGCTAAACTTACGTTGCAGTGAAGATACAGACACCTTACGTGTTTCTAAGACAAATGAAACACATTGGTCATAGAGTGCATCACGGTTCGGATCGCCATCACCATCTTCGAAACCACGTGTGGTCGGTTCTTCGTCAAACGGCGTGAGAATTTCATCAACATAATTCGGTTCACCGCGTTCACGCCATGCGTCACAAATACGGTTGACTTCATCATCGGAAATAAATGCACCATGTACACGCTCAGGATCAATTTTACCTGGACCGAGGAATAACATATCACCATGGCCCAAGAGATCCTCTGCACCACCACCATCTAGAATAGTACGCGAGTCAATTTTACTGTTTACACGTAATGCCACACGGGTTGGAATATTGGCTTTAATCAAACCAGTAATGACATCTACCGATGGACGTTGCGTTGCTAACAGTAAATGAATTCCTGCCGCACGAGATTTTTGTGCCAGACGGGTAATCATTTCTTCCGCTTTTTTACCCACTTGCATGATCATATCTGCAAATTCATCGGCAACAATCACAATCGAAGGCAATGGTTGCAAACGTGGCGCTCTGTCTTGTGTTGCAGAATCACTTGGTTTCCAAGTTGGATCAATCAGATCCTCACCATTTGCAATGGCTTCTTCCACTTTACGGTTATAGTCGGCTAATTTACGGATCTTTAAAAAAGACATCAGCTTATAACGACGTTCCATTTCATTGACACACCAATTCAATGCACTGACAGCATCTTTCATGTCAGTCACAACAGGTGTCAATAAATGAGGAATATCATTGTAGTTCGCTAATTCCAATTGTTTTGGATCGATCAGAATCAAACGCAATTGATCAGGAGTATATTTCAACAACATCGACAGGATCATTGAGTTTACAGCAACTGATTTACCTGAACCTGTTGTCCCCGCAACCAGCATATGCGGCGCTTTACCTAAGTCAGTGATCACAGGATTACCAGAAATATCCTTACCCATTGCCATTGAAAGCAAACCATTTGGATCTTTAAAAACGGGAGTTTCTAACAATTCAATCAGGCGTACCATTTCACGACTGCTATTCGGCACTTCAATCCCGATATAAGGTTTTCCGGGAATCACTTCAACCACACGTACAGATGCCATTGACATAGAACGCGCCAAATCTCGGGAAATATTGGTCACTTTAGAGGCTTTTACCCCAGGTGCCAAATCTAACTCAAAACGTGTAACCACTGGCCCAGGTTGGGCTTCGATCACTTTAGCTTTGACATTAAACTCTTGAAGTTTAATTTCTAACAGTTCAGATAAACGTGACAGTTGTTCTGCAGTAAAGTTGACTTTTTTATTTGGGTCGACTTTATCCAACAGTTCATAACCTGGCAATGTTGGTAGGTCTCGACGCTTATTTGCAACTTGCATTGCATGTGACATTGGACGACCAAATGCATCGGTTAATGGTGCATCTAAGTCGAAATCATCTTCAAGTTCTGCAAACTCACTTTGCAATTCGTCTTGAGGTTTACCCGCAGTTTCTTGCCAAGCATCTCTAAATGCATCTTTATCTGCAGCAATTAAAGACTTTTCTTCTTCACTGACCAAGGTTGAAGCATTTAAATTGGTTTGAATATTGGCACGAGTAAATGGTGTAGATTGAGCATAATTACTGGTTGTGCGAACATCTGTAGATTGCTGATTTGGTTGGTACGCAGTTGGGGGTTCAGTAAGTTCTTCATCTGCAAGCGATGCAAGCTCATCTAGTTCATTGGCTAAATTTTGTATTGCCACGCCTGAAGTTGTCGCTGCTGCTACCCCACTCGCAAAGCTTACTCCACCATGAACAGCAGTATCTACATAACCAGCTTCAGCTTGAGTCTGCACCGTAGCGGTATTAAATGGGCTATGAATATCTGTGGCAGTTTGTCCATTTGGCACAACCGACAGCAATTCATCAAACACTTGATCATCATCCCAATCAAGCGAAGATTTTTTATTGATCTGCACAGGATCAACATCATGTTGATGCGCGCGTGGCAAATGGTCTGCATATTTATCTTCAGTTTGATCTTCTGACGCTTTGATCAAGGCATCAATATCACGATTATGGTCTTGATCTTGATGTAGGGCTTTCCATACTTCACCAGATGAAACAGTACGTTGACTGTCTTGTTCTAGACGATGTGCTTTTTCTAAAGTCCGCTCTAATTCCAAATCATCAATATCGTCTTGATCAAATTGAACATGATGTTGAGTTTTATTTTCTTGCTCAATCATGTCATCAAATAAGCGTTCTGCTGTTTGATTGTGTTTCGTATTTTTAACAGTCAAATGCTCTTTTGCTGGTGCCTGATCTTCAGCTTCGACAAATTCAGCTTGAGCTGTTATTGGTTCAGCTTTATGCGTATGCGCATGATTTTTATTTTTCTGCGGTGATGTCAAATCAAAAGCAGATTCACTTTCAGGAACATTTTTATAAAACAAATCTTGTAAATAAGCAGGCGTGGCTTTTAGTGTTGCCCACGTTCTATTCCATTGAATACCAAACGCTAAGGTAAATAGAACAACGAGCAAGAGCAAAATAAATACAACTGCCCCATAAATACTCATCAGTTGAGATAGGCTTTCACCAAGTTCATAACCAATGATTCCACCAGAAGCATTGGCTAATGTGTCTGCTGGTACATTCCAAAGCAAATACAATAGACTTGAGGTCGCAAGCAAAATAAAAAATTGAGCAGCGTAACGAAACGGACGACTCACAAAACTTCGTGGCCACCATACTTGGACTGCTTCTATAAAAATAAATACAGGAATGAGTAAACTTGCCCAACCTAAAAAACCAAACAACAAATCAGCAATCCAAGCACCCGCTACACCACTGGCATTTGAAACCTGTTGTGTATCACTCGAAATATGCATCCAGCCTGGATCAAATGGGGTATATGTCACTGTTGCAAGGAACAGATATATCCCAAATGAAATCAAGAATATTGTTGTTAAAAAGCGCTGTGCATAAACATTTGACACCGCAGTCATATACTATCCTGTAACCAATTGTTCAAATTACTCTTTTCTGAAGCTTGATCAGCTTTCTTGAGAGAAGAAATTTTTATATTATGCACCTGTTCTTAAAAAAAAGATGCACTATTATTTACTTGTGTTGTAAAGCATTGTTAGAAATTTAAGCTTTTATTTCGATAAAAATGCCAAACAATATTATTTGATTATTCTATATAGCTCAATTCGATTTAGATGATCAATATTATCGACATTGAAGCCACACAACTTTGATAAAGTTTCACGTATAATTCAAACAATTTCTATATTTTTCATAAAAAAGGATGACTCATGAGCGCTCGTCACTCTCGGTTAATTATTTTAGGTTCTGGCCCTGCTGGTTATAGTGCTGCTGTTTATGCCGCGCGTGCAAATTTAAAACCAACCTTAATTGCAGGTATGCAACTCGGTGGTCAATTAACCACGACGACTGATGTTGAGAACTGGCCTGGCGATGCTGAAGGTTTAACAGGTCCAGCGTTAATGGATCGTATGCAAGCGCATGCTGAACGTTTTGGTACTGAGATTTTATACGATCATATCAATGAAGTTGATCTTCAGGTGCGCCCTTTTGTGCTTAAAGGCGATATGGACGAGTACACCTGTGATGCGTTAATTATTGCAACAGGTGCAACAGCACAATATTTAGGCCTTGAGTCTGAACAGGCTTATATGGGCCAAGGTGTAAGTGCTTGCGCAACTTGTGATGGTTTCTTCTATAAAAACCAAAAAGTGATGGTTGTGGGTGGTGGTAACACTGCTGTTGAAGAAGCACTATATCTTTCCAATATCGCTTCACACGTTACCCTTGTTCACCGTCGTGACAAATTACGTTCTGAAAAAATCCTTCAAGACCATCTCAACGAAAAAGTTAAAGAAGGTAAAATTTCGATCATCTGGAACCATCAAGTTGATGAAGTTTTAGGTGATAGTAATTCTGGTGTGACCTCTGTACGTATTAAGTCTACCCAAGATGATTCAACTCAAGACGTTGACGTATCAGGTATGTTTGTGGCAATTGGTCACAAACCAAATACCGCAATGTTTGAAAATCAACTTGAACTGCGTAATGGCTATATTCAAGTACGCAGTGGTACTGCGGGCAATGCCACAGCGACATCTGTAGCGGGTGTATTTGCTGCAGGTGATGTTGCTGATGATGTTTATCGTCAAGCAATTACATCTGCAGGTTCAGGCTGTATGGCAGCACTTGACGCTGACCGCTATTTAGATGGCTTAGAATAATTGATTTATTTTGTGTAAAAACAAACCGCCTACATGGCGGTTTGTTTATTTTTGATTTATAAATAAACAAGAGAAATGACTTTAAACGAATACAAACTATAGGAAAAAACATGACAACAGCGTGGACCGATGGCTACCAGACAGAAGTAAATTACACCTATGGTTACTACAGAGACTTAAGCCCGAACTACCAAAAGTTTTGCTTATTACTCAATGGGGTTGATTGCCCACCCACCAATGAACGTCACAAACATTGTGAACTCGGCTTTGGTCAAGGTGTCAGTCTAAATATTCATGCTGCATCCAGTTTTGGTTTATTTTTTGGTACAGACTTTAACCCTGCTCATGCTGCCCATGCCAATGTCTTGGCTGAACAAAATCAAGTCCCGCATCATTTCTATGATGCAAGTTTTGAAGAGTTGCTCAACAAAGACTTACCGATGTTTGACTCGATTAGTTTACACGGAATCTGGAGTTGGATTAGCCACGAAAACCAACATATTATTTTGCAATTTATCCGAAAATTTTTAAGTCCCAATGGGATTGTCTATATCAGCTATAACTGCCTGACCGGTTGGGCTGCCAATATGCCAGTCCGCGAGTTATTTCACAGTCATTTTAAATTTAATAGCACCAGTACCAACCCGCTACAAAAAGTAAATGATTCACTTAACTTTAGTGAAGAGCTATTAGCGCAAAATCCCCTCTTTGCTCAGAGAAATCCAAATGCACTCAACAAAGTGCAAGATTTAAAAAAACAAAATCCAAACTATTTGATCCACGAATACTTAAATCAAGATTGGCAGTGTTTTTCTTTTCAACAAGTGGTGCGAATTTTAGAAGAAATTAAACTGACCTATGCGGGTTCAACAGATTTAAATTCACATCTAGATAACATTAATTTTAGTGAACAACATCAGCAATTTTTAAACACCATTGAACATCCTGTTTTTAAAGAGCAATGCCGTGATTATTTTGCCAATACACAATTTAGAAAAGATTTATATATCCGCGGGAAAAATACCTTAACTGCATTAGAAATTCAGCATCGTTTGAGAAATACAGCCTTTGTCTTATTAACAGCACCAGAAAAATTGCCAAAAACAATTTCAGGATACTTAGGGGAATTCGATTTAATCCAAGAGATTTATCAACCACTCGGTGCTTATTTTAAGCAATGTGACTATAAGCCACAGACGATTGCAGAGCTTGAACAGGCCATTCCTGATATTACCTATTCAAAGCTACTCAATGCCTTGGTGATTTTATGCCACTTAGGTTTGGCACAACCTTGTCAGGCGGCTTCAAATCAAGATATGGTTGAACATGCTCAGAAATTAAATCGTTATTTCCTTGAGCAAGCCAGCTATCATACCAATTATCAAGTATTGGCCTGTCCACTCACAGGGATTGGTATTCCAGCCGATCAGTTTACCCAACTCTTCTACCGCGCTCACTTTATCGATGGTTTAGACTCTGCCGCAGAATTTGCACAATATGTTTGGGATGTGCTGACTCAATTAGGCTGGCTGGTATTGGACCAACAAGGCAACACCGTTTCAGATCCAAAAACCAGCCTTGAAGTCATTCAAGAGAAAGCCCAATTCTTTATAGATAGTGACAAACTCAAAATTGCAAAACATTTGAAACTTTTTGCATAGGGTCTGTTTAGACATTTAATTACATGATCAGCTAAGATAAAGCTGATCTTTTTTATTGATGAATTCTCGTGAATCAACTCCCCCTTTCACAATTTATTTTTCCAGATCCAATAGAAGCTGATCCAGATGAACAAGGCTTGATTTGTATAGGTGCAGACTTAGCACCTTCTACATTATATGAAGCTTATACGCATGGCTTATTTCCATGGTTTTCCGAAGGTGAGCCAATTTGTTGGTGGTGTCCAGAACCCCGGTGCATCATTCGCCCTCAGGATTATCATCCAAGTAAATCACTACTGCGAAATATGAAAAAGTTTGATTATAAAATTACCATCAATCATGCTTTTGAACAGGTCATTCGTTCTTGTTCGCTCCCACGTAGCTATGCGGATGAAACGTGGATTTCTGAGGAGATTATTCACGGTTATTGTCAACTATTTGAAGCTGGCTATGCCTATAGTGTTGAAGTCTGGGATCAAGACAAAATTGTAGGTGGGCTGTATGGTGTGACAATTGGCCATGGTTGCTTTGGTGAGTCGATGTTTAGCACTCAAACCGATGTTTCCAAAATGGCTTTTTACACACTGATGTTATTAGGCCGAGAAAATAATTTACCGTGGATTGACTGTCAGTTGGTCAATGATCACTTACTCAGCCTCGGTGCTTGTACACTTTCTCGCCATGAATACCTTAAATCGTTACAAGATGTAATAAAACAACCCTCTATAGATTGGAAAAGTTATCAAGAGCGTGTATTTTCAAGTAAAACAATAGCGATTTTATCGCGCTTAATGGAATGAAAATAAAAGGAGGGACATGATTTATGAATTCTTATCATCCTAAGTCCCTATTAAACGACTTACAGTACTATATTACGCCACCGCATGATTGCAGTTATCTAGAAAATAAATCTGCACGGATGGTGTTTCTCGATCCTGTACATCGTATTGATGTCGTCACACTTTCAGAATTATCGCGTGTAGGTTTTAGACGCAGTGGCGACTTTGTTTATCGCCCTGAATGTCATCTTTGCCGCCAATGTTTATCTTGTCGGGTGCCAGTGACTGAATTTAAAATGAGCAGTGCTCAGAAAAAAGCCTGGAAACGTAATCAAGATTTAACCGTTAAAATTATTTCGACCCAAGAGGCAACACAAACGCATTATCATCTGTACGAGCGTTATATTATTGAAAGACATGCTGATGGTGATATGTTCCCACCCAGTTATGACCAATTTGAAAAATTCCTGATCCATAGCTGTACCAACAGTTTTTTCCTTGAACTGTGGAAGGATGATCGTTTAATTAGTGTCTCTACTTGTGATCAATTGGATGATGGTGTCTCTGCGGTATATACCTTCTTTGATCCCAATGAGAGTAAACGCTCACTCGGGGTTTTTGCGATTCTCAAACAAATTGAATATGTAAAATCGTTGAATTTAGATTTTGTCTACCTCGGGTATTGGGTTCCACATGCCGAGAAAATGAATTACAAATCTCAATATGCACCATTTGAATTATTATTAGATGGACAATGGCGACGGATCAATCGTCACTTGGAAGCCAAAGAAATTCAAGAATTGGGCGATATGTTGATGACCACCCTGCCTTCAGAATGGAATGAGCCGATTATCAAATAATCGGCTTTCGCTGTTCGCATTTTCGATATTACTTAGACTTATTTAAATAATTTTGAAAAATCATCACTACAGGCTTTGACCATAATAATTGCATGTTCACGGCCACCCTGTTGATTTGGATAATAATTTTTTCTTAAATCAATTTGATGAAAGTTGGCCTTTTCATAGAGCGCAATCGCAGCTTTATTTGACTCACGCACTTCAAGAAAGATTTGTACTGGATTATTTTTTAATAATGCAATCGATTCATCTAACAGTTGATAGCCGAGCCCTTTACCCTGCTGGCTCGGATGAATCGCCATAAGCAATAAATTCGCTTCATCTAAAACAGGTTGCAGAATACAAAAGCCCACCACTTGATGGTCTTGCTCAATCACTGTACTTAGATAACTTGTTATGGACTCTTCAAATTGACTTTTTTTCCAAGGATGACTTTGTACCAAGTCTTCAATTTGAGAAACAGCGTGCAGATCTGAAGATTGCATTAAACGAATCATCTGCGTTCATCAACTCAATATAAAAAATGAATTATAAGAAATTAAACCAAGAAGTCTAATA
This sequence comes from Acinetobacter sp. RIT698, assembly GCF_009668065.1. Taxonomy (NCBI): domain Bacteria; kingdom Pseudomonadati; phylum Pseudomonadota; class Gammaproteobacteria; order Moraxellales; family Moraxellaceae; genus Acinetobacter; species Acinetobacter sp. RIT698. Next base: position 1,186 of record NZ_WJYH01000030.1, on the reverse strand, counting down.
AAAAAGAGCAACAATTGTTGCTCCTTAAGCAAAATGCTGACTTTAAGCGTCACAGACCCAGTTTCGCTTTCCATGTCTCGAGCAAACTCACTGTATCGAGATCATTTGGATGGAAACCTGGCTTAAAGTATGCCAACATTTCTTTGGTCATTCCTGCGATAATGCCTTTAGATGGACTATAAGCATATTTATAAATAATACCGAGCTCTTTTAGGTTGAGCTTGCCATCCTCTTTTAATAAACGCACCACAAAAGATGATTGCGCCATAAAGATGAGTACCATTGCAAAAACTAAAGCCGTGGTACGTAAGCCATAAGCCTTGATACCTTTACCAAACACCGCTTCATAAACATCATAAGCCACTGCTTTATGTTCATTTTCTTCCACAGCATGCCAATACCACATATACGACATGGTTGGATCAGTCATTAACTTTTGGATATGCCCATTGACCAGCAGTTGCGAAGCAATTGTTGCAGTAAAATGCTCTAATGCAGTAGTCGCGGTTAAATCCACCATTTCTTGAGTCATACCAAAAGGCTTGACTACACGTGCAAACCATTTACGTGCGCCTTGAATTAACACACCTGTTTCACGCTCGTATTTCTCAACATCATGACCAAACTTTTTTGCTGAAGCATTAAAGTTTTCATGCTCTTTGGTGTGCATAGCTTCTTGACCGATGAAAGCACTAATCTCTTTTTGTAATGCTTCATTGTCCTTGATCGCAGGGTGATAACGTACCGCACGCACAGAATCGATAAAAAGTTTTTCGCCATCTGGGAACAATGCTGACAATGCAGTCATGAAATGTGTAATACCCGCTGAACCACTTGCCCAATATTCAGGTACATCGTCAAAATTAAAATCCATACGACGTACAGGGAAAGATGCACCAGCACGGTTTGAAATATTCACTTTTGCATTCATTGCGATTCCTCCTATTAAGTGAGTTTCACTTAAATTCTTTATGTTTGTTTTTCTCTTTCTTTATATTACGTTTATATGAAAGTTTAATAATTGCAGATTAGGTCACACAAATATCAGTTAAGGACAGCTTTTGATAGGTATTGTCTAACAATTTAAATACTATGTGTAAAATGATGCTTATAGTAAATAAATAAAAAAATACAAATCAAAAATAAAATAATGACTCCCAGCACCCAAATACGATTCTTTCTTTTC